>JAKASY010000360.1 GCA_021817625.1 Bacillota bacterium
CTGGAAGTGCACCTGGTTCAGGAACGAGGGCGAGTTGCCGGTCGTGAGCGCCCAGCGCAGGAAGGCCTGCACGACCTGGGCCATCGTTGTGCTCGCCTGCTGCTCGGAGATGATCGCGTACTCGTAGTTGATGATCGGGTACGAGTTCGCGCCCGGCGCGTAGATGAGCGACAGGGTTTCGTCCGGCGGGGTCTTGGGCACCATCGCGGACGCGGCGCTGACGATCGTGCCGGCGCTCGGGAGGAGGAACTTGCCCGCACGGTTCTGGAGCGTGGCCTCGCCGAGGTTGGCCTGCTGGATCTGCTGCAGGTAGCTGATGCCGACGTAGGCGATGGAGTACGGGTTCGAGGTAAGCCCCGTGACCATCCCGGAGTTGCCGGTCTCCGCCACCTCGGTGCTGACCGCCGGCCAGCTCACGTTCGTGCTGAAGCCCACGGTCCAGACCTTGGGCGCCGCGTCGGTCATGTACGTGGTGAACAGGAACGTGTCGCCGCTCGCGTCGGCCCGCCGGATCGGGATGATCGTCTTGTCCGGCAGCTTCACGCTCTTGTTCAGGGCGGCGATCGCCTTGTCGTTCCACTTGGTGATCTTGCCGGTGTAGATGCCTGCGAGGATCGCCCCCGACAGCTTCAGGTGCTTGTTGTTCAGGCCCGGGACGTTGTAGTTCACCATCTGCGCCGAGATCGCGAGCGGGATGTTCAGCATCTGCGCACCGGTCGAGGAGACCGAGTTGGGCGGCAGGTAGGCGTCGGAGGCGCCGATCTGCACGTCGCCGTTCTCGGCCTCCGCGATGCCGGTGCCGCTGCCCGTCCCGCCGGTCGTGATCTGGATATTCTTGTGCGCGGCGGTGTAGGCGGGCACCCACAGGTTGAACAGCGGGTAGAGCAGGGTCGAGCCCGTCTCCAGCAGGGTGACCTTCGCCGCCAAGGCCGGCACCGCCGCGCCTGCGAGCAGGGCGGCTGCCGCGGCCGCCATCGCCACGCGGTGGGCGGTCGTCAAGCGCTTCATCGGATTCCTCCCCATGCATTCGTCCACCCTGACGGTACAGGCCGACTGTTAAGGCAGTATGAATCGCCCAGACGCGAGGAGATGGACGCGTCTAGGCCCGCCCTTTGCCCCAGGGCGCCTCGCGCCGTTCTGGCTCGAGGCCCGCGCACACCGCCGCCGCCACGTCCGGGCCCGCGAGGCGCTCGACCAGGCAGAGGGCGAGGGCACCGCCGAGGGTGACTTCGCCGGCCGTGACGACATCGCCGTCATCGACCACACGGGCCGGCACGGGTCGGGCTCCCGCGGTAGCGAGGCCCGCCGCGCGGCATGGTGCGTGCTGGCTGGCCGCCCCGCGAGCAGGCCCGCCGCGTAGCGCCATGGCGCCCGTGCAGACGGAGGCGAGGATGCGCACGCGGCCGGCACAGGACGTGAACGCGCCAGCGATCGCGGCGTACCGCGCCATGGGCTTCGAGCTCTGCGGCCTCGACCGTTTGCTCTACCGCTCGACCCCGGCGGAGGGCGAGACGGCGCTGTTCATGGCGCGGGAGCTGGCGGCAGCGGGCGAGTGCCCCGGAAATCCGCCGTCATGAGCACGTGCTCGCGCCAGCTCCCCCGCCAACGCTCGTGCCGGGGCAGGTGGCGAGCGACGTGCAGGCCGGCGCGCTCGTAGCAGCGGATGGCGCGGGTGTTCGCGACCCAGGCGTCCACCGCCACGGCCGTCGCGCCCTCCACCCGGAGGGCGTCCAGGAGGGTCCGTACCGTGGCCAGCCCCAGGCCCCGGCCGCGCGCTCCGCGGTCGCCAATGAACAGGTCGAAGCCGCCCCAGACCCGATCGTCGGAGAGGCGCAGGCGGCGCCGCTCGTCGTCAGGCAGGAGGTAGTGCTGGGCGAAGCCGACCCCAGCGCCGTCCGCCACGACGAGGTGCACGCGCACAGGCTCCTCGCCGCGCATGCGTGGACCGTACTTGGCGGCAAGGTGGGCGACGTCGGCAGGCTCCGTGTAGTAGTCGGACACGTCGGGATCCTGGAGCCAGTGCGCGAGCAGGGGCAGGTCGGCCGGGCGGAGGGGCCGGAGCGCGACCGGCGCGGTGCCCACCCGCGCCCTACGCGCCGGCCGCGCTCGCGCGCCCGGCGGCGGTTGCCAGGGCGACGACCGCGGCCAGCACGGCGAGCGGGAAGAGCGGGGCCAGGTCGGGCGCCAGGAGCATGAGGGCGCCTCCTGTGGCCGCGCCCACGACCAAGGCGGACAGGGTGAGGGCGCTGCGCGGGTCCAGGCGGCGGTGCACGACGAGCCCGGAGAGGAAGGCCGTCAGCGTGCCCGTCATGTAGGTGCTGGACAGGCCGGCCACGCTCAGGCCCTGGACGGCACCGCTCTGCATGCCCATCGCGCCGGCGGCGGCGAACAGGAGCGTGAGGTGAAGCACGCCCGTAGGCCTGCCCTCTGCGCCGATCCAGCCAGCGGCCACGAGCGCGGCGACGACGACCTCCAGGGCCAGGGGCCCGGTCACCCTTGGCGGCCAGTGGGGCTCGTTGTCCGCACGCTGGCCGGCGACCTTGCTCGCCCCGGCGACGCCGAGCATGAACGCGACGATGGCGATCGCCACGTGGCCGGCGAGGGACGCGCTGCGCTCGGCGACGGCAAGGCCCATGAAGACGAGGTTCGCGGTCATGACGCTGGCCAGCACCCCGCCCAGGCGGGTGATCGCGAGGACGTCGGTCGCGCCGGTCGCGAGCGTGAGCACGACGACGAGCGCGTCACGCCGACGCAGGGCCTGGCGCGCAGCGGGCGAGGGGGAGGGCGGGGCGGCGTGCGCTGGCGGGGACACGTGCGTGCCTCCGACGAGGGACCCGCACCGGGGGCGGGCGCAAATCCTGGGTGGCGGCGTGCGCCGGGCCCGGCGCGGACCCCCCGGGCGATTGGGGCGGGCAGCGACTGGTTCGTGCCCGCCGGCCGCGGACCTGCCGCCCGCGCATGGCAGGGCAGAGGGAGCGAGTGGCGGGTTCCCGCAAATCGTGTGGCCGGCGTCGTCGCCGCTCGCAGCACCGCCGCTCAGGCGCCAGGCGCCGTTGGCCAGGATGACCGCGCCCAAGGGCAGGGCAGCCTCGTCGACGCTGAAGGCCGGATGGCGGTTCGGAACTGGCGGGCAGACGGCGGGGTCGCCCGCGCCGAGCCAGAGGAAGGCGCTCGGCACGAGTTGCGCATAGCGGGCGAAGTCTTCCGACTGCATGGCCGGACCCGACGGGTGCGGGCCGCGGCTGCCCAGAGTGGACGTCGCCGAGGCCCGGAGCGCGCTCCCGACCGCGGGGTCGTTGACCAGGATGGGGTAGCCCGGAGCTGCGCTTACCACCGCCTCCACGCCCAGCGCCGCCGCAGTGCCGGTGGCCACGCGACGGATGCGCTCCACGACCGCGTCCCCGGTCGCCTCGTCGAGGCCGCTCACCGTGCCGGCCATCTCGACCTGCGGGGCGATGGCGTTCGGCGCGTATCCGCCATGGATCGTGCCGACCGTCAAGGCGACTGCGGTCTGGGGGTCGACGCTGCGCGCAACCACGGCTTGGAGGGCCGTGATCACGTGGTCAGCCGCCACCACGGCGTCGGCCGCGCGAACGGGGTGCGGTGCGCGGTCGATCGGCGTCGGGCACGGGCGGTGAAGCCGCGGGCATCGGTTGGGGCACCGGCCCTGGCCTGAAGCAACGAACGGCTCGCGGTGAGCGCGGTGGTGCCATGATGGGATCGGGTGGCCGTGCCGGATGCGTTCCTCGTGTCCGCCCTGGCCCTGAATCGTCGCGTCTCGGGCCGACGGCCGCTGCCAGACATTGGCCTCCCAGGCCGGCAGGCCTGGCCGAGGCGCCGGGCGAAGCCGACGCCCGGCGGGCTGGGCCCAC
>JAKASY010000361.1 GCA_021817625.1 Bacillota bacterium
CCTACCACCCCGCGCCACCGCCAGGTTCGCCGTGTAGATCTCGGGGGTCGCCTGAACATTCAACGACACCCCTTTGTAGGTGAGGGCGTAGGCGCCCACGGCGGCGGTCTCGCCCGGCTGCAGGGTGACAACGGCCTCTTGGCCGTACACCGAGGACGCGGTGATCCCCACGACCACGAGGACGACCGCCAGATGGACCACGTAGCCGCCGTAGCGGCGCCGGTGGCGGACCATGAGCTCGGCCGCGGCCTGTCCCAAGCTGCGGCCACTGGCCCGGGCGCGGGCGCGCGCGGCGCGGCCCCAGTCGCCGAGCACCGCGGCCGCGGCAAACGCGCTCGCGGCGAAGACGGCGAGCGCGGTCGTCGAGGCAATGCCCGCAAGGCGCAGCGCCACCAGGGCAGCGAGGCCGATGAGCGTCGGCGCCAGGAGCCGGCGGAAGACGAAGCGCAGGGCGCCCGGGCCCCACGACAGGTTGGTGGCCACGCCCATGAGGATGAGCGCCGCCACGGCGAACGGCGTCACGATGCGGTTATAGGCCTGCGTACCGAGAGCGAGGGCATGTCCCACAAGCGGCGCCGAGAAGAGCGGGAACAGGGTGCCAAACAGGATGCCCGCGATCGCCGCCAGAAGGAGCAGGTTGTTCAGGACGAATGCCGTCTCCTTGGGGTAGCGCTCCTCGGCCCCGACCGCGCGCGCGGGCACCGCCTCGCGCAGGCGGCCCGGCTCGGGCGCGGCGTCGCGCGCCACGAGGACGTCGCGGCGGGCGTAGATGAAGGCCGCCGTGGCGAGCACGCCGACGCCCAGCAGGGGTCCGAAGTAGCGGCCCATGCTCGTGCCGGCGAAGGCGTGAACGGAGTCCACGATGCCGCTGCGCGTGAGGAACGTGCCGAGCATCGTGAGCCAGAAGGTCAGGCAGACGATGATCATGTTCCAGAGGCGAAGGATGCCGCGCCGCTCCTGCACGAGCAGGGAGTGCAGGAAGGCGGTGGCCGCGATCCAGGGCAGGAACGACGCGTTCTCCACCGGGTCCCAGGCCCAGTAGCCGCCCCAGCCGAGCTCGATGTATGCCCAGTGCGCGCCGAGCAGGATGCCCGTGCCAAGTGCCAGCCAGGAGAAGGTGGTGGTGGCGCGCGACAGCCGGATCCAGCTCGCGTCCGCGCGCCGCACCACCAGGCTGGACATGGCCAGGGCGAACGGTAGCGACATGCCCACGAAGCCCGTGTACAGCATGGGCGGGTGGATGGCCATCCAGCCGTTCTGAAGGAGCGCGTTCATGCCGTTTCCGTCGTACAGGTCGAGCGGCGTCGTCGTGAACGGCGAGCTGACGAGCGTGACCAGAGTGAGGTAGAACGCGGCGATGGCGAGGAGGAAGGGCAGCGCGTTCAGCGTCAGCTCGCCGTCCTGCCGGGGCCGGCTGCGGAGCGCGCACCACGCCACATAGCCGGAGAGGACGCCCAGCCAGAACAGGAGCGAGCCCGCGTTCCCGCTCCAGAGCGCCGTGAAGCGATACAGGATGGGCAGCGAGCGGCTCGTCTCCTCAGCCACGTAGACGACGTGGAAGTCCCCCTCCAGGAGGAGGAACCACAGCACGAGGATGGACGTGAACACGCTGAACGCCATGGCCGCCGCGCTCAGCCGCGCGAGGGCAGCGAGACGGCGGCTCGGCCGCCGACGGCCGAGCGCCCAGAACACGATTCCGGCGAGGGCGAAGCCCATCGCCGCCCATAGGGAAGCAGCGCCGAGCGTCGGCATGCCATCCCTCCCGCCCGTATCGACCCGTAGTATACCACTGGCCCGCGGCCAAACCCGCGCGCGGCCGCCTCTCGGCGGCCGCGCGTCGCGCTGCCTCGCCCCGTCCTGCCCTGTGGGCTGGAACCTCAGTCCGGCGCCGAGGTCTTGTCCCGCGACGGAAAGTTGTCCACCAGGTCCATCTGGGACTGCAGGAGCGAGCGCACCCGGGCCCGGTACACGTTGATCTCGCGCTCGAGCTCGCGGTGGTCGTTCTCCAGGGCGCGAGTCTTCGCCTGCGCCTCCTCCAGGATGCGCTGAGCCCGGCCCTGAGCCTCCTGGACGGTCAGCTCCGACTCCTTGCGCGCGCTTTGGCGAACCTCCTCAGCCGTGCTCTGGGCGACGACAAGGGCGCGCTGCAGGTTGTCCTCCAGCTCCTTGTACTGCAGAAGCTGGCGACGCAGGCTGTCGACCTGCTCCCTCAAGGCGTCGCGCTCGCGGATGACCGCTTCGTAGTCGGCGCCAAGCTCATCCAGGAACTCGTCGACCTCATCCTCGTTGAAGCCCCAGAGGCTGCGACGAAACTCCTTGTTGTGCACATCGACCGGCGTGATCGGCACCCGCGCGACACCCCTTTTACTGCGACAGGAACACCGCGTACAGGACTTGCTGGACGATCCACAGGCCTATGATCGCGACCACGGGCGCCAAGTCCAAGGCGCCGGTCGCGGGCAGCACCCGGCGCACCGGCGCGAGCAACCACTCGGTCAGGCGCTCCGCCCACCACTCCAGCGTCACGAACCACCTGGGGGGACGCTGAGGCCGAAACACGGACATCGCCCAGCGCAGGATGATGAGCCAGTACAGAGCCTGCAGGGCCTCGATGACGAACCTCACAAGGTCGCTCATCGCGGCCCCTCCCACGCCGACGCGTTAGCGGCCGTACGAGGCGGCGCGGGCGCTTTCGCCGTCGCGCAGGGCGATCTCCACGTTGTTCGGGGCAAACACGAAGATGGAGGTGCTCACGCGCTGCATCGTGCCGTCCAGCGCGTAGATCGTGCCGGACAGGAAGTTCAGGAACTTCTGCCCTGTCTCCTTGTCGACCGACTCCAGGTTGATCACCACCGGCCGCCGCTCCTTGAGCTGGTCCGCGATGGGCTGGACCTCGTCGAACGAGCGCGGCTCGGCCACCACCACACGCATCGTCCGTCCCCCCGGCAGGCTGACCAGCGCGCTTCGGCGCGGCCTCTGGCTGTGTTCCTCCATGGGTGCACTCACCTCCCGGGTCCGGTAGGACCGGGTCTCGTCGGGAGCCGGAGCGGCGTCAAGCTCGCCCTCGTCGTCCTCAATCGACTCGATGCCCATGAACCCAAGGATCCGGTCCACCACACCCACTCAAGACCCTCCCAGTCGCACAATGTCTTCGTTCTTCGCCAACCGGAAGGCATTTCCTTCATTGCCATGGCCACGCCGCGCCAAGACCGATCACGCCCGCCATCCGCCCCGTGCGCCCCCCGCTCGCGCGATGGGAGAAGAAGGCTGGCGACTCCGTGCGCTCCACCGTCTCCACGATGCGGGTTGGCGCGATCCCTGCGCTCACCAGAGCCTGGCGGAGCGCGCCCGTCATGTTCAGGACGCCATCTTCGCCGCGCAGGCGGTCGACGCCCCGGTAGCGTTCCCGAAGCGGCGTCATCACGGCCTCGTCGACCTGGTAGCTCGGACCGATCGCCGGGCCGATGGCCGCGAGCATCCGGCTCGCGTCGACGCCGCTCTCGCGCTCAAGGCACGCGATCGCGGCCTCCACCACGCCGCCGGCAAGGCCGCGCCAGCCGGCGTGCGCGATGGCGGCTCCCGGCCGCTCGCCCGACGCCGCCAGAAACACGGGCACGCAGTCCGCGAAGCGCAGGAGGAGCGCGACGCCTGCGACGGTCGTGACGAGGCCGTCGGCGTCGGGCGCTGGCCCCGACCACGGCTCGGCCCCCGCCACCGCGATCCGGCTGCCGTGCACCTGGCGGACGCTCCGCACCTGCGCCTCCCTAAGCCCCAGGGCGGCAAGCAGGCGCCGCCGGTTCCCGGCCACCGCCTCGTCCCGATCGCCCAGGCCTGCGCCCAGGTTCAGCGAGGCGAACGGCGGCTCGCTCA
>JAKASY010000362.1 GCA_021817625.1 Bacillota bacterium
CGAGGGCGGCTCGACACTCTCCGGCGGCCAGCGCCAGCGCCTCCTGATCGCCCGCGCCATCGTGACGAAGCACCGCCTCCTCCTCTTGGACGAAGCCACGAGCGCCCTCGACAACCGCACACAGGCGATCATCGGCCGAAGCCTTGAGAGCCTGCACGCCACGCGCATCGTCATCGCCCACCGCCTGAGCACCGTCGTGAACGCCGACCGCATCTACGTCCTGGAGGGCGGCACGGTCGCCCAGGAGGGCAGCTACGAGGAGCTCATGGCGGTGCCCGGCACGTTTCGCAACCTCGCCCGCCGGCAGCTGGCCTAGACAGGAGGTGCAGGTGTGACCATTCGCACGCGGACCCTCGTCACCACCGGCGCCACCCTGCTCGCCGCGGTGGTCGCCCTGTACGTCGTCCTGTCGAGCATCGTCCTGAACGGCTTCGCCAACGTCGAGCGCCAGAACGACCGCCTGGACGTGAGCCGCGTCCTCGAGGCGCTCACCACCCAGGTCACCAGCCTGAACTCGCTCGCCTCCGACTGGGCCAACTGGAACGACACCTACGACTGGGTCCTGCGGCCGACCGCGGCCTACGCCTCCGACAACCTGAACGTGCCGACGCTCTCGGGCATGGGCCTCAATGCCGTCGTCTACACCCAGCGCGACGGCAGGGTCATGTTCGCGAAGGGCATCAACGTCGCCGGCAGCCGCTTTTTGCCGGTGCCGAAGGGCCTCCTCGCCCTCATGCGGCCGAATAGCCGGCTCGAGTGCTGCCCACAGCCCGGACAGGTGGTCAAGGGCCTCGTGGCGCTGCCGCAGGGGATCATGGAGGTCGTGTCGCGACCGATCCTCACCAGCCAGGGCACCGGCCCAAGCCACGGCACCCTGCTCTTCGGCCAGTGGCTCGAACCGCTCAACAGCCAGCGCCTGCAGACCGTGGTGCACTACCCGATCAGCCTTGAGCCGTACGCGTCGAGCGCCCTGCCCAAGGACTTCCGCGCCGTGAGGGCCCGCCTCACCGCGCAAAACCCGATCCTCCTGCGGGCCGCGAGCGCGACCACGATGATCGGCTACGCCGTGGTCGACGACGTCTTCGGCCGCCCGGCCCTGCTCCTGCGCGTCGACCTGCCGCGCACGACCTACCAGGAGGCCCAGGTGAGCCTGCGCTACCTCGTGCTCTCGCTCGTCGTGGTGGGCGGCGTCGTCATCCTCGCCACCTTCCTCCTGCTCGAGCGCCTCGTCCTCGCCCGTCTCGCCCGCCTCACGCGCGGCGTCGCCGCGGTGGGCGCGCAAGGCGACCTCTCCGGCCGCGTGGAGCTCGACGGCACGGACGAGCTGGGCAACCTGGCCGCCACCTTCAACCGCACGCTGGAGGCCCTCAAGGCCTCCCTCCAGCGCGAAGAGGTCCTGGAACGCCAGGTGGCCGAGCTGCGCATCGAGATCGACGAGGCGAAGAAGGCCAAGGAGGTCCAGGCGATCGTCGACACGGACTACTTCCGCGACCTCGCAGAGCGCGCGAACGACATGCGGCGGCGCATCAAGGGCGGGACCGAGGCATGTCGGGCGCGCGCCCGCGCCTGCCGCCCCAGGGCCTGGTCCTGGCCGCCGCCCTGTGCGCGAACGCCGCCGTGCAGCAGGCCGCCGCCGCCGCGGGCACGGCGGACGTCGTGTCTGGCCTCGGGTCGGGCGCCCTCCTCTGGCTCTGGCCGGCCAGCATGGCCGTCGTCGCCCTGGCCACGCTGGGCCTCGCCTCCCTGGGCGACCGGGTGGGCAGGCAGGCGCTCGTCGTCCTCGCCCTCGCCTTCGCCGCCCTCGCCTACCTGGGCCTTCAGGCCGTCGCCTGGGCGGGCGCCCGGGCGCCGTACGTGTCCGCGGCCCTCTACCTGCTCACCGACCTGCAGCTGATCGTCCTGCCGATGGCCGTGTGGGCCCTGGCCAACGACCTGTTCGTGCCCGCCCAGGGCCGCCAGCTCTTCCCGCTCATCGGCTCGGGCGCGGTCGTCGGCACCGTGGCGGGCAATCTCCTGGCGGGCGCCATCGGCCTCAGCCGGGCGGACCCGGAGCGCCTCCTGTGGCTGGGCGCCCTGCCCCTCCTTGCCGCCGCCGCCGGCCTGTGGCTTCGGCGCCGCGGCCAGGAGGCGCCGCGCCACGCCGGCGCCGAGCCCCTGCGCGAGACCGTGGCCACGTTCGCCACGGTACCGATGCTGCCGTGGCTGGTCGGGGCCTTCATCCTCGTGCAGGTCGCCATGACCGTGGTGGAGTACCACTTCCTGGGCGTGACCCGCTCCTTCCTGCACGGGCGGGCCGCGGCCATGACCGCCGTCCTGGGCGCGACCTCCCTGGCCGTTTTGGCGCTCACCGCCCTCGCCCAGTGGCGCCTGTCCGGGCGCCTCATGCAGTGGGCGCAGACGAAGAACGCCTTCCCCGTCATGCCGGTGGTCCTCTTGGCCGCGGCCCTCGTGTTGCTTGGCGTGGTGGGCTTCGGCGGCGCCGTCGCCGCCTGGGGCCTGAGCAGCATCGTGCTCACGGCCTGGGACGACCCCGCCCGCAAGACCGTCCAGGGCCTCCTGCCCCAGGCCCAGCGCGTGTGGGCGGGGTGCGTGATCGACATCCTGCCGTATGCCCTCGGCACGACCGTGGCCTCCGGCCTCCTGGCGCTCGCCCAACCGGGCCTCAGGGCGGCGCTCGGCCCGGCTCTTCTGGCGCTCGCCGCCGCCGGCGCCCTGGCCCTCGCCGTCCGGGCCCGCTCGCTGTACGACCCAAGCCTCCTGCACTGGCGCCTGTCGCGCGGCAAGCGCTCGACCTCGAACCTGCTCGAGTCCCTCGATCTCTATTAGGAGGGAGCGCCATGTCCCGCATCTTCTCGGTCCACTCGTTCCGGGGCGGCACCGGCAAGAGCAACACGACCGCCAACCTGTCCGCCATGCTGGCGCAGCGCGGCCTTCGGGTCGGCGTCGTCGACACCGACATCCAGTCGCCCGGCATCCACGTCCTGTTCGGCGTCGCCGAGGACCAGATGCACCCGACCCTGAACAGCTACCTGTGGGGCGAGGCGGCGATCGCCCAGTGCGCGCACGACGTCACCGCCAACGTCGGCGGCAACCTGAAGGGACAGATCTTTCTCGTGCCGTCGAGCGTGCGCGGCGGCGACATCGCCAAGATCCTGCGCGAGGGCTACGACGTGAGCCGCCTGAACGAGGGCTTCCAGAGCCTGGTGCGGGACCTCGACCTGGACGCCCTGGTGATCGACACCCACCCCGGCCTGAACGAGGAGACCCTCCTGTCGATCGCCATCTCGGACGCCCTCGTCCTGGTCATGCGCCCCGACCAGCAGGACTACCAGGGCACCGGCGTGACCGTCGAGATCGCGCGCCGCCTGAAGGTGCCGAACATGTTCCTCGTGGTGAACAAGACGCCGTCCGTCTTCGACCCGAACACCGTGGCCGAGCGCGTCGGCCAGACGTACAACCTGCCCGTCGCCGCCGTCCTGCCGCACTCGGACGAGCTCATGGTGCTCGCCAGCGCCGGCGTCTTCGTCGTGAAGTACCCCGACCACGCGATCACCGGCAAGATCGCGCACCTCGCCGACCTCCTGATGGCGACCTAGGCGCCCGGCCGCATGACCTTCGCGCGAGCGGCCGGCGCCCCACCCGGCGCGAGCCCGTGGCTCGCCCCGGCGAGGGCGATCGAAGCGGATCTCGTGGCCTGGCGCCGCCACCTCCACCGCCATCCGGAGGTCGCGTTCGAGGAGCACGCGACCACGGCCTTCCTTGCCGCAGAGGTCGAGCGCATGGGCCTTGGGGCGGTCCGCCGCACGCCCACCGGCCTGTGGGTGGACCTGGACGGCCAGGCCGCCGGGCCCGGCCGGCGCGTCCT
>JAKASY010000363.1 GCA_021817625.1 Bacillota bacterium
CTCCACCGTTCCGCTCACCGTGCCCAGCGCCGCCGCGCTCGCGGGCAGGGCGCTGAGCGCGATGGGAAGCGCCGCCGCCCCGGGCGCGGACGGCGCGTCCTGCCACGCGCCGACGTAGCCGGCGGCGGTGACGAGGATCATGTAGGGGTCGGGGCTCGCGGCCAGCGCCTCGGGGTAGAGATGGTAGGGGAGCGAGTAGTTGCCGCTCGCGTCCGTGGTTGTCGAGCCGAGCGTCTCGCCGGTGTAGGGCGACAGCACCGTGACGGCGGCGCCGGCGACCGGGTCGCCCGTCGAGGCGTCGGTCACCGTCCCGGTCAGCGCTGCGGCCGGGTCCGGCGTGAGTTGCGTGGAGAACGCCACCCGGCCGCTCGCAAGCGTCACCTGCAGCCAGGCGCCGACGTAGCCGGGCGCGGTGACAAGGGCGTGGTAGCCGGTGAGGCTCACCTGGTCGACGTCGGCCGGCAGGGGGTCGTCGACCGCATACGTGCCGTCGCCGGCGGTGGTCGCCGAGACCGACTGGCCGCTCGCGTCGGCGAAGATCTCGACCGTGGCGCCGGCGACCGGGCCGCCGGTCGAGGCGTCCGTGATCGCGCCCGACACGTGGGCGGCGGGCGTGGGGGCGAGGGATGTGGACAGGCTGACGCTGCCGGCGCTTAGGGCAAGGGGAAGCCACTTGCTCAGGTGGCCAGGGGCGCTGACCAGGGCGTGGTAGGCGGTCGGTATGATGGGAAGGGGATAGGCCAGCGTGTAGGTTCCGTCCCCTGCTGCCGTGGCGCTGAGCGACTGCCCGCTCTGGTCGGAGTAGATGGCCACGCTGGCGCCGGCGACCGGGCTGCCGGTCGAGGCGTCGGTGACCGAGCCGGAGACGGTCGCCACGGGGTTGGGCGTCAGGGTGAACGACACCGCGTCGCTGCCGGCCGTCAGGCTGGGGCGCACGAAGTCTCCGAGGTAGCCCGGGGCGGTGACGATCATGTAGAGCGTGCCGGACGCCGGCAGGTTCGACAGCATGCTGTAGGTGCCGTCGGCGTCCGTGCGGGCGGCCAGGGACTCTCCGTTCGCCTGGTCGACGAGGGTGACCGTCGCTCCTGCGAGCGGCGAGGACGTGGACGCGTCGGTCACGCTGCCCGTGATGCGGGCGATGCCTCCCTGCGCCGCCGCCGGGGGTGGGGCGCTCTGCACGCTGGCGGCGGCCAGGGCGATGGCAAGCCCCGACGCCGCCACGCGGCGAAGCCACCCGTCTGACAATCCCCCGACCCGTCCGCGCCCGCGCGTCCCGGCACCCATGCGCCTTCCTCCCCTCACGGCCCCCACGGCCGGCTGGCCCGACGGCGTCCGTCGGGCCCAGAGGTGGCCCGCGGGCGCCCTCTGGGGAGAGCGTAGATGGTGCGGCGTTCCACAAGCGTTCCGAAGGGCCCGTTCCGGAGCCGGGTCGTGCGCGGCAAGCGGTGTCGGGCGCCGGCGCGCGGACGTGCGGCGGTCCGAGCGCGCCCGGAGAGGTTCGAATCGGCCGCGCGGGCCCTCGCGGCCGCCCCGCACGCCGCCGCCGCCGCCTCGCGCCGCTACCGCCTCGCGTGGCACTGTAGGCGCAAGGGGGTCAGGCGCGCGCCCGCCGCCGACGGGTCGCGCGGCGGGAGGGACCGCGGCATTGGCCAGACGGGGTCTGGACGGGGCGGAACGCGCCGAGCTGCGTCTTCTTGGCCGCGTCGAAGTGCGCCTGGGCGGGGCCGAGGCGATGGCGCTGCCACGCGGGCGACGCGGCGCGCTCCTGGCCTACCTCGCTCTCGCCGGTTGTGCCGTGCGCCGCCGCGCCCTGGCCGCCGCCTTCTGGCCCGAGTCGTTCGAGGACCAAAGCCTGGTCAACCTGCGCAAGGTGCTGCACGAGCTGAGGCGGGCGCACCCCGCGCTCTGGGGGCTCTTGCGGGTAGGCTCGCTGGAGGTCGCCCTGCGCCCGGACGTCGAGGTGAGCACCGACGTGGCACGCTTTCAGCGCCTCGCCGCAGCCGCGACGGCGGCCGGCGAGGCGGAGATGCGTGCTGCCCTGGCTGCGTACGGCGGCGAGTTCCTGCCGGGGGAGCGCGGGCCGTGGGTCGAGGGAGTGCGGGACCGCCTGGCGGGGGCGGCGCGTGAGGTCCGGGCGCGCCTCGTCCGCCTGCTCGCGGAGGAGCAACGCTACGAGGAGGCCATGGGGGCGGCGGGCGCTGCGCTCGAGGCCGAGCCGCTGGACGAGGGCATGTGGCTCGACCTCATGCGCCTGTACGCGCTCGCCGGGCGCCCCGTCGAGGCCAGGCGCGCCTTCCGGCGCCTCGAGGCGACCTGGCGGCGCGAGCTCGATACCGACCTGCCCGAGGGCCTTCGCCGCGCCTTCGAGCGTACCCAGGCCCTGCCTCCTGCCGTGCGCTCTCCCGCCGGCCTCGTCGGGCGGGGGGAGGCGTGGCGTGCGCTCTCGGAGGTGTGGCGCGCGGCGCAGGCTGAACCCGCCGTGGCCTTGGTGCGAGGCAGCGCCGGCCTGGGGAAGACGCGCCTGCTCACGGAGTGGGCGTCGTGGGCAGAGCGCTCCGACGGCCACGTGCGCTGGGCCACGGCCTACCCCTCGCTCGCGGCCTTGCCCCTCGGCGTGGCCGGCATCGCCAGCGGTGGCGCCCATGCGGCCGGGACCGGCCCGACCGGACCGCGGGTGTACGAGGTCCTGGCGTCCGCCCTGCTCGCCCGCCAGCCCGCGGCGCTGGTGGTGGACGACGCCCACTGGGCCGACGAGCCGAGCCTTGCGTGGCTGGCCTTCGTGCTGCGCTACGATCCGTCGGCCCGGCTGGCGGTGGCCCTGGCCGTGCGGCCCGAGGAGGAGGAGCGCGTGGCGCGTGCGCTCGCCGAGCTCCGGCGTGCCCAGGGGCGTCGGCTCTTCCGCGAGGTCGAGCTGGCCCCGCTGGCAGGGGAGGAGGCCCGGACCCTTCTGCGCCGCGTCCTGCCCGCCAAGCTGCCGGAGGCGGTGCTCGACGACGCGGTCGCCCTGGCGGGCGGCAGTCCTCTCTTCCTTACGGAGATCGCCGACCACTGGCGGGGGGCCCCCGGGGAGGGGCCGTCCGACGCCCTGCGCCGCTCGGCCCGGGCGCTCCTCCTCCGACGCGCGGGCGAGGCGTCGGCGGTCGAGCGCCGCATGCTGGATGCGCTGGCCGTGCTCTCCGTGCCGGCTCCGGCGTGTCTGCTGACGCAGGTGTCGGGCGCGCCCGAGGCCGAGGCGACCCGCGCGCTTGAGCGCCTCGTCCGGCAGGGCACCGTGCGGGTGGATGGCGGCGATCGCTGCCGCCTCTTCCACGACCTCCTTGCCGAGGCCCTGCGTGGACGGCTGCCGCCCGGACGCCGGCAGCGCCTGTCCGCGGCGCTGGCGTCCGGGCTCGAGGGGCTTCCCGGCGCGGACCCTCTTCACGCCGCCGCCCTGTGGGTCGACGGCGGTGGTCGCGATCGCGCCCTCGCCCTCTACCGGCAGGTCGCGAGCCGACGCAGCGCGGCCGACGACCGCCTGCGGGCGATCGCCGCGCTCGAGCGCGCGGCCGTCCTGTCCGAAGGGCGCGAGCGCGCGCAGGCGCTGTGTGACCTAGGGGAGCTCTGCCAGGACGCCGGCGACCTCCAGCGGGCGCTCGACGCCCACGGGCGGGCGGCGGACGCGGCGGTGCGGGCGGGGGCGCCCGACGTGCTCGCCGCCGCCCGGCTCGGCCTCGCACGCGCCCACGTCGCCCTCGCGCAGTACGAGCGGGCCGAGCCCCACTTCGTGTACGCGTACGCGGCGGGCCGGCGCGCGCATGACCCTAAGGCCATGGCGCGCGCCCTGTCGGTCCGGGGGGAGACGCTCCTCCACCGCGGCCGGCACG
>JAKASY010000364.1 GCA_021817625.1 Bacillota bacterium
GCGCGTGCAGTGGCTCATGTCCGGCGCGGAGATCGCCGTCCTCGTGGTGTTCCTTGTCCTGGCCGTCGCGCACGCGAGGCACGGCGCGGCCGCGCCGTGGCGCTGGCGCTGGCTCAGCCCGGCAGCCTTCCACGGGCCCGGCGCCTTCGCCGCCGGCGCCCTGGTCGCCGCCTTCTACTACTGGGGCTGGGACGTGAGCGCGAACCTCGCCGAGGAGACGCGCGCGCCGAGGCGGGCGCCCGGCATGGGAGGCGTCATCGGCCTCGCCGTGGTGTTCTGCCTGTTCGTCGCCTACGCCCTGGTGACGAACGCGGTTCTGACGCCCGCCCAGGTGAGCCAGAGCGGCGCGAACGTGCTTCTGGCCGTCGGCCGCGCCCTCTGGCCGGGACCAGGCGGCGACCTCCTCGTCCTGGCGGTGGTCCTGTCCGCCGTCGCGACGCTCGAGACCACGCTGCTTCAGGTCAGCCGTACGCTCTTCGCCATGGCGCGCGACCGCGTGATGCCGGACGCCCTGGCGCGCGTGCACGACCGCTGGCGCACGCCGCACGTGGCCACGGCGGTGGTGGGGGTTTTCTCACTCGCCCTGTTTGTGCTCTCGAACTTCGCGGGCTCGGTCAGCGCCGCCCTGGCCGACGCCATCGGCGCCATCGATCTGCAGATCGTCGTGTACTATGCGCTTGCGGGCATCGGTGTGGCGGTGTGCTACCGCCATCTCCTCCTGAGCTCGCCCGGCCACTTCCTGTTCGTCGGCCTGTGGCCAGCCGGCGGTGCCCTCTTCCTGCTCGCGGTCGGGGCCTACGACGTCTCCCAGATGGGCGCGGCGAGCCTTGCCGTCGGCCTGGGCGCCCTGGCCGCGGGCCTCATCCCGCTGTATGTGTACCGGCGCCGGGGCGCGGCCTACTTCGACGCCCCGCGGCTGGAGGCGGTCGGGATGCCCGACCGGGGCGGGCCTTAGGGCGCGCGCCCCGCCGGGACGGGCGCTTGCGCTATAATGACTCGGCATGTGCCACGGCCTCGGCTTGGCGGCGCGCCGCTCGTTCGGGCGCTGGGGTTCGGGGACGGCGAGGGAGCGCACCTCCTGGGCCGTTCGGCCAACAAGGGGGAAGACGATGATTAATGTCGACGTGACGCGACGGCAGATACTTGCCGCCGACGGTAAGCTCGTGGGCGCCATGCCCGCGCTCGGCCCGGAGCAGCTGCGGGACATGTATCGAACAATGGTGCTGGCCCGCACCTATGACCAGCGGGCCCTCAACCTGCAGCGCCAGGGCCGGATCGGCACGTTCGCCCCGGCCGCCGGCCAGGAGGGGGCCCAGGTCGGCGCCGTATTCGCCATGCGCCAGGACGAGTGGTTGTTTCCGACCTACCGCAGCCACCCGGCGATGCTTGCGCACGGCGTGAGCCTCGACCGCCTGTTCCTCTACCCCCTGTCGCACCCCCTCGGCGGCGTGCCGCCCGAGGGCGTCGCGGTGTACAGCATTGCGATCTCGATCGCCGCGCACCTGCCGCACGCCGCCGGCGCCGCCTGGGCCTCGCGCCTCAAGGGGGAGCACAAGGGATTCGTCGCGCTGTTCGGCGACGGCGCCACGTCGGAGGGCGACTTCCACGAGGCCATGAACTTTGCCGGCGTGTTCCGGGCTCCGCTGGTGTTCCTGTGCGAGAACAACGGCTGGGCGATCAGCGTGCCGCGCTCGCAGCAGACCGCGGCCGAGACGATCGCGCAGAAGGCCGTGGCCTACGGCATGCCCGGCGAGATCGTGGACGGCAACGACATCCTCGCGGTCTACCAGGCCGTCTCGGAGGCTCTTGAGCGCGCCCGCGGCGGGGGCGGGCCGAGCCTGATCGAGGCCCAGACCTACCGCCTGGGCCCGCACACCACCGCCGACGACCCGACGCGCTACCGGGACAAGGACACCCTCAGCGCGATGCAGGGCGAGGACCCCATCTTGCGCCTGCGTCTGTTCCTCGAGGCGCGCGACGAGTGGTCCGAGAAGGACGAGACCGCGCTGCGCGAGGAGGCACAGAAGGCGGTGCGCGACGCCTACGAGCGCGCCCTCCAGGAGCCGGCCATCGGTCTCGCCGGCTTGGCCGCCCACGTGTATGCCGACGCGCCGCCCTACCTGGTGGCCCAGCGAAAGGAGATGGCCTAGTGGCGCGCCTGACCATGATCCAGGCCATCCACCAGGCGCTGGAGCAGGCGATGGAGGCCGACGACCGCGTGCTCGTGATGGGCGAGGACGTCGGCAGGAACGGCGGCGTGTTCCGCGCGACGGACGGCCTGTACGACCGCTTCGGGCCCGAGCGCGCGGTCGACACCCCGCTCGCCGAGGGGGGTATCGTCGGCACGGCCATCGGCATGGCGGTGTACGGCTTGCGCCCGGTGGCGGAGATCCAGTTCATGGGCTTCGCCTACCAGGCGTTTTCCCAGCTTGTCGCCCAGGCGGCCAGGATTCGCTTCCGCAGCCTCGGGCACTACACGTGCCCGCTTGTCGTGCGAGCCCCGTACGGTGGCGGCGTAAAGGCCCTGGAGCTGCACAGCGACACCATGGAGGCGCGGGCCCTGCACACGCCCGGCCTGAAGTTCGTCACCCCGTCCACGCCCTACGACGCCAAGGGCCTGCTGCTCGCGGCGATCGAGGACCCGGACCCGGTGATCGTGGCCGAGCCGCTGCGCCTGTACCGCAGCCACCGCGACGAGGTGCCCGAGGAGCGCTACCTCGTGCCGATCGGCAAGGCCCGCACGGCGCGCGAGGGGACGGACGTGACGATCGTCACCTGGGGCTCGCAGGTGCCGACGGCGCTCGCCGCCGCCGACCTGTGCGCGCAGGAGGGCGTCTCGGCCGAGGTGATCGACCTGCGGACGATCGTGCCCATGGACCAGGACGCGATCCTCGCCTCGGTGGAGAAGACCCATCGCGTGGTGATCGTTCAGGAGGCGCCACTCATGGGCGGCGTCGGCTCGGAGATCGCGGGGCTAGTGAGCGAGCAGGCGATCCTGTCGCTCGAGGCGCCGCCTGTGCGGGTGGGCGGCTACGACATGCCGTTCCCGCCATCCTCGCTCGAGGAGCACTACCTGCCGACGCCCGAGCGCGTCAAGGCGGCCGTGGACCGCGTGCGCGCGTTCTAGGCGGGGCGGCGGCGGACAAGGAGGCGAGGGCGGCGGCAGGGCACGTGGTGGGCGTGGGCGTCGACCTCGTCGAGGTGGCTCGCGTGGCGCGCCTCCTGCGCCACCGGCGCGCGGCCGAGCGCCTGTTCACGGCGGGCGAGCGCGCTGCCGCCGGCGAGGGCGCGATGCGCGTGCAGCGGCTGGCGGCGCGCTTTGCCGCCAAGGAGGCCGTGGTGAAGGCGCTGGGCGGCGTGGGGGCGCTCGGCTTCCATGACATCGAGGTCGTGCGCCCGCCGGGCGAGGCCGCGTACGTGCGCCTGAGCGGCCGAGCGGCCGCCCGGGCGGAGAGCCGGGGCGTGGTGGCGGTCGTGGTCTCCATGAGCCATGTCCAGGCGTACGCCGTGGCCCAGGCCACGGCCGTCGGCGCCTGCCCGTGCGGGTCCTGACGGCGGCCCAGGCGGCGCGGGCCGACGCCCTCGCGGCGGCGGCCGGCGTCGACCTGGCCCTGCTCATGGAGCAGGCGGGCGTGGCCGTCGCCCAGGTGGCCAGCGCGCGCCTCGGCGACCACCTTGGGCGCGGCGCCGTCGTCCTTTGCGGGCGCGGCCACAACGGCGGCGATGGCCTCGTGGCGGCGCGCGTTCTGGCGGAGCGGGGCGCCCGCGGCCTTTGGCTCGTTGCGTGCTGGCCCCAAGCCTACCGCGCGTCCGACGACGAGGCTCGCGAGGCCGCGTGCCGCCTCGGCCTGGACGATGA
>JAKASY010000365.1 GCA_021817625.1 Bacillota bacterium
GGCGAACGTCATCGGCGTCCGGACCGGCCCCCACTGGAACTCCTCCGACCGCATCCACTGCACGCGCACGGGCCTGCCGACCTTCTGCGAGAGGAGCGCCGCCTCGAGGTCGACGTCGCCCGTGCCCGTACGGCCATACTGGCCGCTGCCGCCGTAGCAGATGACGTCGACCTGCGAGGGCTGGAGGCCGAGCGAGGCCGCGAGCTGGGACTGAACGCCCCACGGGTTCTGCGTCACGGAGTAGCTCGTCGCCTTGGTCGACGTGACGTCGGCGAGGCCGATCGAAGGGCCGATCGGGCCATTTGTGTGCCACGGCGTTAGGTACTTCACGGTGAGCGTCTTGGCCGCCCCGGCCAGCGTCGATGCGACGTCGCCCAAGGCATCGCCCTCGACGCTGACGCGCGCCGGCGTGAGGCTTTCGATGTAGGCGCCCTGGGCCTCGGTGGTATCGGCGCCGGGCAGCGTCTCGGCGCTGGTCCACTTGGTGTGGGCCTTGAGGACCTCGAGGGCGGCAAGCGCCTGCCCCTCCGTCTCGGCCAGGACGGCCACGAACTGGCCCTCGGGCATGACCCACCCGGCGTTGAAGCCCGGAAGGGTCGGCCCGTAGTCGAGCTCGACGACGTCGACGACGCCCGGCATCGCCTTCACCGGGGCGGTGTCCATCGAGATGATCTTCGCGCCGTACGCCGGAGGACGCATGAAGCGGGCGTGCACCATGCCGGGAAGGCGCACGTTCACGAGGTACTCGAACACGCCGCCGGCTTGGCCCGTGAACTTGTCCGGCAGGTCGAGGCGCGGCACGTCCGTGCCGACCACCGCGTACTCCTGCCAGGGCTTGACGGCAACGGAGGGGTTCACCTTCATGCTCAGCTGCTTGCCGCTCACGAGCTGCCCGTAGGACACGGTCTGGCCGTTCGGAGCGGTGAACGTGCCGTTCGCCGCCTTGAGGCTCGCGGCGCTCGTGTTGAGCTGCGTCGCGGCTAGGGCGAGCAGCGCCTGGTAGGCGGTTGCCGCCGCCACCCGGACCGCGACGCCGCCGACCTGGATGGAGGTGCTGCCGTCGGTGCCGCCCTGGTTCGGCGACGTGCTCGTCGTGACCGGCTGCCAGTGGACCATGGCGACCGGCAGGTAGAGCTCCTCGGCCGCGATCTGGCTGATCGCCGTGCCGACGCCGGTGCCGAGCTCCCGCTTGCCCTGGTAGAGGTCGACCGAGTTGTCCGCGTTGACGACGATCCAGCCATCGACGAGCGGCGTCGTGCTTACACCGCTCGGAAGGGGAGGACCGGAGGGCGCCGACGCGGCCCCCGCCGAGCCGGTGAGCAGGCTCAGCACGGTGCCCGACACGGAGAAGCCGACCACGAGGGCGCCCGCGCCCTTGAGAAACTGGGCGCGCGTAAGGTTCCGCTTCGTCACCCGGTCGCGAAGCTCGTCCCAGATGGCGTCGGCCACCGCTACGCGCCCCCCTTCTCGGCCGCCGCGAGCACGGCCTCGACGACGCGCACGTGGCTACCGCAGCGGCAAAGGTTGTTCTGGAGGCCCGTCTTGACCGCTTCCTCGGTCGGATGGGGATTCGCCCGCAGAAGTGCCGTCGACTGCATGATCATCCCGTTCATGCAGTACGCGCACTGCGCGGCCTGCTTCTCAATGAAGGCGGCCTGCACCGGGCTCGGGTTCTCCGGCGTGCCCAGGCCTTCGAGCGTCGTGATCTTTTGGCCCGCGATGCCGCCGACCGGTACGCTGCACGAGCGGATCGCCACGTCCCCCATGAGAACGGTGCAGGCCCCGCACTCCGCGAGGCCGCAGCCAAACCTCGGACCGTTGAGCAGAAACTCGTCCCGAAGGACGTAAAGAAGCGCGGTGGTCAACGGCGGCTGGTCCGTGGAAACGGGCTTGCCGTTGAGAATGAAGCGGGTGCTCACGCCATGCATCCCCCCACTCGTTCGGGCCCGTCGGGGCCCGTCGGGTCCCCCGGAAAGAGCGTCCACAGCGAAGCCGATACGGGGGCGGCCCATCCCATCGTTCGTTACCGATTTCCAGATACCTCTGCTGCCGCCCTGCCGAGCGTCCGCGCCTGACGCACGACGTATCGGGCTGCTCCTTGGATGAGACCCAGGCTCGTGACGCGTCATCGCCGCTGACGCTGCGTCAGCGTCCGCTCGCCTTCGAACTGCTGGCGGCAACCGGCCGGGCGCCGGGTGTGCCGAGGACCGCCAGCACGCAGCCGGCGCAAGGTCCCTCGCAGCCGGGACGCGCGACCGCCGGCGGGGCAGGGCGTCGAGACCTGGACGGGGCGCTGGCTGGCGACGGCGGCTCGCATGTGGGGAAGGGGTCGAGCCAGCCACGCGGTGCCGTGCCACTCGGAGAAGGGTTCCATCCGGAGATCGAGAACCCGCGAATGGACCCTGGGCTACCATCCGCCCGTCGGCGCCCCGTGGAGCGTGCCTGCCGCTCCAGGTCACCGCGTTCGGCGGCCGCTCCGCGACGATCACTGCCCTTAGGGAAGCGGGCCCCCGCAGTACGCTTCCACCTGAATGGCATGTGCAGGTGAGGTGCAACAGCCGGTCGATCGAGAGCGTCGACTGGATCACCGACCCGATCCTCACGTTTCCGACGGTGCCACGTGTCACAACCAGTCCCATCGACCACCCGGAGATCACGCCGGCCGGCTTCGGGGTAGGTGGTATGCGTGCCCGGGGCCGCGTCCATCGCCTACGTGCGTTCGACGCGACCGGCGCGCGTCCGCGATCTGCCCCTTCGTCCGTACAAGGTGAAGGCGGCGCTGACCGTCTGGTGGCCGTCCGTCCCCAGCTCCCTGCCCGTTGCCGGGTGCGCCGCGGGGCGCTCCGTGGGGGTGTCGCCGCGGGGGCGCCGCTCGAGGCGGGTCGGCCGGGGGTCAGGACCGGCTCTTCAACGCTCTTGCTAAGGAAGTGGTGTTGGTGTCGCTACGACGGGGCTTGGCGTCTATCGGCATGGCGTCGCTTGTGGCGATCGCGGGCATCTCGGGGCTTGCGGCCGCCGCCCATCATCAGCGCGCTGTTCGCCACAAGGGCGCCAGCCCAGTGGCGAAGTTCGTGAAGAACGAGGCGAAGAAGCACACCGCGATTCTTACGATCATCGGCGCCGACGGCTCGGCCAACGGCGGTGAGAACTTCGACGGATACGCGAAGGGCCAGCTTACGTTCACCGTTCCGAAGGGCTGGAACGTGATCATCGACTTTTCGGTCTCGCCATCCGCCGGCATCCCGCACAGCCTTGCGGTCGTGCCGGGGAACGGCAAGTTTTCGATGACCAACCCCAAGCCGGTGTTCGAGGGCGCCGCCACGCCGAACCCGGTCGACGGGACGCCACCGGGGGACAAGGTGACCCTGCACTTCAAGGTCACGAAGGCCGGCAAGTATCAGCTCGCGTGCCTGATACCGGGCCACGCGCAGCTCGGCATGTGGGACTGGCTCGTGGTCACGGCCAAGGGAGCCCAGGCGACGGCGAAGGCGCGCTAAGCCGGCTGCGCGTCGAGCCGATGGACGGGTGCCGGTCCGCAGGGACCGCACCCGTCTCTTGCGTCGCGCCGTGGGCGGCCTCTGGGCGCCCTGTCCGCGCCGGCTGCCGGACGTGACCTCGCCCAGGGTGACGAGCGGTCGCACACGGCGGGCTGCAGTGCCTACCAGGGCCAAGCACGACGTAGCGGCCCGGGCGAAGCGCCCGGACCGCCTGCAGCCACTTGGAGCACCATCCGTCTCAGGTCCGCAAGCGAGGGAGCGGCCTAGCCGGAGACGCGACCTGCGCCGTAGTACAGGCCAACCCACTTGGGCGCGTCCAGGTTGTCGATCTCGACGCCGACGCTGGGGTTGTCGGCCGC
>JAKASY010000366.1 GCA_021817625.1 Bacillota bacterium
ACGGCGAACCTCCTCGGCAACGGCCTATGGGCTCTTCTCCGCCACCCCGGCGAGATGGCCCGGCTGCGCAGCGACCCGTCCCTCGCCGAGAGCGCGGTCGAGGAGATGCTGCGCTTCGACGCGCCCGTGCAGCGCAGCACGTTCCGCTTTGTCGGCGAGGCCACGAGCGTGGGCGGCACGGCGATGCGCGCCGGCGACATCGTGTCCGTCGTGATCGGGGCGGCCAACCGGGATCCCGCCCAGTTTCCGGAGCCGGACCGCTTCGACGCCGGGCGCGCCCCCAACCGCCACCTCTCGTTCGGCCGGGGCATCCACTTCTGCCTGGGTGCCCCCCTCGCCCGGCTCGAGGCGCGCATCGCCTTTCCGGCGCTCCTCTCCCGTTTCGCAACGATCGGCACAAGCGTGCCGGTGCGCCGGATGAACACGGCGTTCCGGGGATTCAGCGCCTTCCCGGTGCGCCTCGCCTAGTCCGCGCCCGAGGGGCGCCGGCAGGTCGGGCCCCGCCCGCGCGCCTAGCCTGTGCGGGCGCCGAGCGTGGGTGGACGTCTGGATGTCCCTCGATACGAATCTAGCAATATGCGTTACATTAGATATACTTACATTGCCCGCCAGGGGGTGGGGAAGTCGACTCAGCCCATCCACGAGTACAAGGCCCAGTTCTTCCAGGCTCTCGCGCATCCGCTGCGCATCCACGTCCTGGAACTGCTGCGGGACGGGCCAAAGGCCGTCGGCGAGCTGCAAGACCTGACTGGCCACGAGTCCTCGAACATTTCCCAACAGCTTGCCATCCTGCGCAAACAGCGCATCGTGTACGGGCGCAAGCGAGGCACGTCGGTGTTCTACGAAGTGGTGGACCCGCTGCTCTTCGCCATCCTGGATGTGAGTCGCGAGATGTTCCTCAACCAGCTTCAGGACATGCAGAACGTCATCGCCGACTCCGCGCCTCCTTCCGGACACCGTGCCCAGCCAACGCCGCAACGCCGGGATGTGGAGGACTCGTAGACGTGCCTGCCCAGGCTCTCCCCGACTTGCTCGTGCTTTGCCTTGCTCTGTTCGCTGCCGCGGCCCTTGCGGGCGCCTGGCCGCAACACCCGGCCGTCTTGGCCGGTCGAACGCTGGAGGCGCTCGGCCTCGTCCTCGCAGGCGGCCTCGGCCTTGCGTCGCTCGCGGGCCATACCGCGACCGTCACATACGGCGAGGTTTGGGGCCGTTGGCGGCTGGCCCTGGGCCTTTCACCGCTGGGCGGCTTCTTCCTGGTTGTTCTGGCCCTGGTCTCCCTTGCCGCCTGGCTGTACGCCCCGCGGTACACGGCCGGCTACAAAGCCGCGGAGAGGGCCCGCATGCGCATCCTCATGCCTTTGTTCATCCTGTCGATGGCCGTGGTCGTTCTGGCCCAGGACGCCGTGACGTTCCTCGCCGCGTGGGAAGGCATGTCCCTTGCTTCGTTGGGCCTGGTCTTGACCGAGCACCGGCACGGCCCCGTGCGCCGCGCCGGCTTTGTCTACTTCGTCGCCACCCACGTCGGCGCCATCGCCCTCGTGGCCCTGTTCGGCCTGCTCGTCGCTCACGGCCTCGGCATCGAGTTTCGATCCTACGCCTCGCATGCCCCGCAGTTGGGCGTCGCCACGCGTTCGGCGCTCCTCGCCCTCGCTCTCCTCGGCTTCGGTAGCAAGGCCGCCCTGGTTCCCATGCACGTCTGGCTGCCGCGAGCGCACCCGGTCGCCCCAAGCCAGGTTTCGGCCCTCATGTCCGGAGTCATGGTCAAGGTTGCCCTGTACGGTCTGATGCTCGCGCTGTTCGCCTGGCTGGGCGTTGGTCCTCTGTGGTGGGGCGGGGTGCTGGTGGTGCTGGCCACGGCGGCGGCCCTGATGGGCGTGCTGTATGCGCTTATGGAGCATGGCCTGAAGACCCTGCTCGCCTACCACACGATCGAGAACGTTGGCATCATCATGCTCGGCGTCGGCGGCGCGGAGCTCGCCCGCTCGCTCGGCATCCCGGCGTTGGCCGACTTCGCGCTCGCAGCCGGCTTGTTTCACGTCCTGAACCACGCCGTGTTCAAGTCGGGCCTGTTTCTGACCGCCGGGTCGGTGCGCCACGGCGTGGGCAGCGACGACCTGGAGCGGCTGGGCGGGCTCGCCCGCAGAATGCCCTACACGACTGCGGCATTCATCGTGCTCTCCGTCGCCATCTCCGGCCTCCCTCCCTTCAACGGCTTTGCGAGCGAGTGGATGGTCCTGGAAAGTCTCTTGCGCTTGTCCCACGCGGGGCCGGCGGCCGCCAGCCTGGGCCTTTTGGGCGCGCTCGGCCTCGCGCTCACGGGCGGCCTGGCTGCGGCCTGCTTCGTCAAGGCCAGCGGCGTCGGCTTTCTGGGCCCGCCACGAAGCCTGGAGGCGGCTCGGGCACGCGAGGTTCCCCGCGCCATGGCTGCAGCGCCTATCGCCCTGGCGACGGTCTCGCTCGCGCTCGGTCTGGCGCCGGGGTTCGTGGCCGCCTTGGGCGTCCGCGTGGCGCGGACCCTGGTGGGAGGCCCCGCCTTGACGGCGGCCGTCGGGCGCAGCGGCGCCTTCGCCCTGGCCGCACCCTGGACGCATGCCCAGTGGCCGATGCTCTGGCTGGTCGGTG
Source organism: Bacillota bacterium (assembly GCA_021817625.1). The sequence continues at coordinate 2,623 of JAKASY010000366.1, forward strand.
GCGGCGTCCTGGCCCTGATCCTTCTCGTGGCCCTCAAGGACGCTTTCGGCGCCCGGGCCCGCCGTGCCCCGGCCTGGGCCTGCGGCCACGTGCTGGACAGCCCGCACAGCGCGTACTCCGCCATGGCCTTCAGCAAGTCCATCCGCCAGATATTCGCTCCGCTCTACCAGCCCCAACGGGTCCTGGTGCGTCAGGACGCGACGCTTGCCTACCTTCACGAAGGGCTGCGCTACGAGAACCGGATCCGGCACGTGATCGACCGTCACCTCTACGCGCCCCTGCGGGAGCACGGCCTCGCGCTCGCGCGCTCCCTGCGGCGGCTGCAGTCCGGCTCGCTGCGAGGGTACGTCGGCTACCTGTTGGTGACATTGCTCGCGGCCCTCATCATCTGGGGCCGCTAGGGGAGAGCGGGCATTGGCGGACCTCATCCAGGTGTTTGCGCTGGTCCTCCTGGCCCCCTTGGCGCAAGGCATGGTGCAGCGCGTCAAGGCCGCGCTTCAGGGCCGCCGGGGCGCGCCTGTCTACCAACCGTACCTGGTCTTCCTCAAGCTCCTGCGGCGGGGAGCCGTCTGGCCCGAGGGCAGCGGCCCCGTGATGAGGCTGGCGCCGATCGTGACCCTGGCCGCCACGCTCGTGGCCGCCGCCGGCGTGCCGCTGTTTGCCCCGGCCCGAAGCGACGAGCTCCTGGTGGTGCTGTTCGCGCTTGCCCTCGCCCGCTTCGCCCTTGCCCTTGGCGCGCTCGACACCGGCACCCCGTTCGCCGGCCTCGGCAGCAGCCGCGAGATGACGGTGGGCGCGCTTGTGGAACCGGTCCTTCTCGCGTCGGCCCTGCCGTTTCTGGTGGCGGCGGGCACCACCGCCTGGCCGGCGCTCCTCGGGGCGTCCGCGCACATGGGAGCGCTCGACGTGGTCCGCCTCGCGGCCTTTGGCGGCCTGTTCCTTGCGGCCCTCGCGGAGACCGGCCGCCTGCCGGTGGACAACCCCGACACCCATCTCGAGCTGACGATGATCCACGAGGCCCAGCTGCTCGAGTATTCAGGTCCGCCCCTCGCCGTCGTCTCCCTTGCCGTCTGGGTGAAGCAGCTGGCGCTCATGGCCTTTGTCGCAGACCTGGCCTGGCCATGGGGGATGGGCGCGAGCCCCGACGCGGTGCTCCTGACGCTGGCCAAGTGGACGGTGCTGGCCCTTGCCCTCGGCATCGGCGAGTCGCTCACGGCCAAGATAGATCGGA
>JAKASY010000367.1 GCA_021817625.1 Bacillota bacterium
GACATGGCCTGGCGCGATGGCGCCGCCGATGAACGCGCCGTCGCCGGCGACGACGTCGAGGGTGAGGGCCGTGCCGATGTCTACCACGAGCGCCGGCGCGCCCAGCAGGGCGCGCGCGGCGATGGCGTTCAGCAGGCGGTCCGCCCCCACCCCGGCCGCGGGCATGTCAAGGCGCACCTCGATGCCGAGCGCCCCATCCTCACCGTAGACGCGGGTGGCCGCCGGGTCGACGCCGAGAAGCGCTGCCGCCTCCCGCCACAGGGCGGTGCGCGGCGGCACCACCGAGGCGATGGCGACGGAGGCGGGCGCGGGGCGGCCGCCGCCGCGCGCGCCCGTCAGCCAGGCCCGCACCAGCACCGCGCACTCCTCGGGCGTGCGCAGGGGCGTCGTGGCCAGCGCGGTGGTCGCAAGCGGCGCGGGCGGCGCCCACAGGCCCAGGGAGGTGCGCGTATTGCCGATGTTTACGGCGAGAAAGGGGCCGCCCGCGCCAGGGGCGGCGCGCTCAGGCCCGGGCCGCACCGCGCAGCGCGCTCAGGCGGGCCGCTCGGTCGAGGATCCGGTCGGCGACCTCCTCCTTGGGCAGAAGCGGCAAGCGCTCGACGCTCCCGTCCGGCGAGGCCAGAACCACCCGGTCGGTGGGCGCCCCAAATGTGCTGTCAGGGTCGGCGATGTCGTTGCCCACGCAAAGGTCGAGCCCCTTGCGCCGACACTTGTCCAGGGCGCTCGCGGCCGGGTCGCCGACCTCCGCGGCGAAGCCCACGATCGTCCGCCCCTCGCGCCCGGGCAGGGCGACGGCGGCGGCGAGGACGTCGGCGGTGCGCACAAGCTCCAGGCTGAGCCGCTCCCGCTCGCCTCGGCGGATCTTCCCCGCCTCGCGCGCAACGGGGGTGAAGTCGGCCACCGCCGCGGCGGCGACAACCAGGTCCGCGCCACCGCCTTCGGCCACCATCGCGTCGCGCATCTCCTCCGCGGTCTGGACGCGAATCAGGCGCACGCCGGGTGGCGGTGCGAGCGCCACCGGCCCGCTCACCAGCACGGTCTCAGCGCCGCGCGCCCGCGCGCGGCGAGCGACGCTGTAGCCCATGCGGCCGCTCGAGCGGTTTCCCAGGTAGCGCACCGCGTCGATCGGCTCCTGGGTGGGGCCGGCCGTCACCAGCACGCGCACGCCCGCCAGGTCCTGGGGCGCGAGCATGTCCAGGGCGCGCGCCACGATGTCGTCCACCGCCGCCATGCGCCCCATGCCCACCCCACCGGAGGCTAGAGCTCCGCGCACCGGCCCAATGGTCTCGTGCCCGAGGGCGCGCAGGCGCTCGACGTTGGCCTGGGTGAGGGGATGGCGCCAGAGCTCGCTCTCCATCGCCGGGGCGATGAGCACGGGCCGGCCGGCGCCGCGCGCCAGTAGGGCCGCAGCCAAGAGGTCGTCGGCCCGTCCCATCGCCGCGCGCGCGATGAAATCGGCGGTCGCCGGCGCCACCACCATCAGGTCGGCCCGGGCGACGTCTAGATGAAGCGAGCGCTCCCCGCTCTGCCAGAGGTCGGAGAGGGTCGCCTCGCCGGCCATCGCCGATAGGGTCAGGGGCGTGATGAAGCGCGAACCGGCCTCGGTCAGGACCGGCAGCACGCGTGCGCCGCCGCGCCGCAGGTAGGCTGCGATGTCCGCCGCCTTGAACGCTGCCACGGATCCCGTGACGCCCAGGATCACCGTCGGCCGGACCGGTCCTGTGCCCGTCTGCGCCTCGCCAGCCGTCGCCTCCACCTCCCGCGCTTCCCGCGCCCCGGCCGGGCGGCACGGAGTATGCGCGCCCCCTGCAGGCCTGTCAACGCCGACCTGCCCACCGTCACCAGGGGCCGGACACGGGACCCCGACCGGCCGCAGCCTCCGCGGATTGCCCGTTCGGGCGCCGCAAGCGAGACTTCGCCGCGCCCCAGAAGCCCCCTGCCCAGCCGTGTGGCGCGTAGCGCGGCCTCGCCCAACCGCGGTCGGGCCCGCCACGATGCGGTGCCGCTTCGGCCGGCCCCGCACCTGCATGCGCGCGAGGCCGAAGCCGGCGAGCGAGCCGAGGCAGACGGTGGCGACCGTGGCGGCCGAGGCGACCACGAGGCTGTTGCGGATGTAGATCTGAAAGCCGTACTGGTCGAACGCCTGCCGGAAGTTCAGCCAGGTGAGCGGGGGCGGCCAGGGGGCGGGCGGCCAGGCGCCGACCGCGTTGGGCGAGGCCAAGGCCCTGACGGTCAGCCAGTAGATCGGGAACAGGACGAACCCAATGACCGCGCAGAGCGCCACGGCGAACGCGGCTTGGCCGACGGCGCCGGCGGGGCCGCTACGCCGCGCCATCGCCCGTCTCCCCCAGGCGCATGCCAAGCCCCTTGATGAACAGCACGGCCACGACCACGACGGCCGCCGCGGCGACCACGGCCACGGCCGTGCCGGGCCCGAACTCCAGGTCGTTGAACATCGCGCGGTAGGCGAGGAACGCGAGAGATTGGGCGGCAAGCAGGGCGAACGGCATCGCGTTCGTCGGATGGATTCTGTCTGGGGTTTCGCGCCCGCGCACGCCGTTCCTAACCCACCGGATGGGACCGCTCTCGCGCCCGTTACGCTCCGGCGGCGGCGGCGCGAGTGCTACAATGGCGGCGCACGGAGGGATCGCAAGGCAATGGCACGGGCAGCGCGCGGCCGCGCCGACGAGCGCCCCTCGCCGCTTCTCTACGTCCTGGCCATCCTGGCGGCCGGTGCGGCCCTGAGCCGCTACGGCCTGGGCAGCCTGTGGCACCCGCCCGCCAACTCCCCCTTCGGCGTCCCCAGCCAGAGCGAGCTGTCACGCGCGGTCTCGGCGCGCGAGCCGGGGGCGAGCATGCTCGTCTACCGCCGCATCGGCGCCACCGCCGTGGGCGTGGCCTCCCTGGCCGGCGGCTACAGCATCTTCGAGGCCCGCTACGGCAGCGACCACCAGGTCCAGTTCACGGGCCAGAGCGAGGAGCAGGCGGGCTCGATGCCGCTGGCGGTGACCCAGGTGTGGAACCAGCCCGCCGTCCTGGTTGCCTACGTGAACGACACGGCCCTTGCCGATCGCGCCGCTGGGGCCGCCGTGCTGTGGTCGACGCGCACCGTCACCCACATCGTCCTCGACGGCCACCCTCGCGCCTGGATCGTGCCCCCGCCACCGGACGCCAAGAGCCAGGCCCAATGGGAGCGCATCATTCTGTACGACCGCTATGCGCGCCCGATCGCCGTCGTGGAGGCGACCGGCACCCGCCTTCTGCCGTCCGGGCCGACCGTGGCGCCCGGCGCCTTCACGATGCCCTCGACCACAAGCTTTTGACCGCCACCGTCGAGTCCGAGCGCGACGGCGCCCGGCGAACGCTCGTGGCCCATGCCGTGCTGGGGCCGTTCATCCTGGGCGCCTGGCTGTGCTCCATCGCCTATGAAATCGTCATCGGCCGCCACCTCGGCCCCGGCGCCTACGGCCTGTTCGAGACGGTCGTGGGCCTTCTGGCGGTGCCGGGCGTCGTGGCCTCCGGCGCCCAGCTCCTGCTCGCCCGCGCGGCCGCAGGGCGCGCGCCGCTCGAGCGCGCCTGGCGCACAGCCCTCCTCACGGCCGCCGCCGTCACGGCCGCCATCGCCGCGGTAGCAGCGCCGCTCGCCGCTGTCCTGCACCTGCCTGCGGGCACACTCCTCTACAGCGCGGCCCTGGCAGGCCTCTGGACGTTGCTCGGCGCGGCGCGGGGCGCGGCGCAGGGGCGCGAGCGCTATCTCGCCCTCGGCGGCTCCTTCCTGGCCGAGAACCTGGGTCGCCTCATCGGCACCTACGGCCTCATCGGCATGGGCTACTGGGGGCCCCTCTGGAGA
>JAKASY010000368.1 GCA_021817625.1 Bacillota bacterium
CGCGCTGGCCCAGGGCGTCGAAGATGTCCGTCACGAGCGCGGCCGTCGCCGGCGCCATGGGGTCGACGTAGGCCACGTCGCCGAAGCCGGGATTGCTCAGGTGATGGTCGACGTTGGCCACCGCGTCGATGCGCGCGAACGCGGCATCGGGCAGGCCCGCGCGATCGAGCGAGGCGCAGTCGAGCAGGACCGCCGCGTCCCAGCGGCCCTCGTCGGGCAGGTGGTCGAGGACGGCGTCGGCGCCGGGCAGGGCAAGCAGGCCCGCGTCGAGCACCGCCATGCACACCCGCGTCACGTCCTTGCCCATGCGCTCGAGCGCACGCCCGAGGGCCACGAGGCTGCCGACGCCGTCCGCGTCCGGCGGGCGGTGGGCGACGAGCAGGGTGCGCCGGCTAGAGCGCAGGCGGGCGGCCAGGGCGGCCACTCGGGCCGTTGCCATCGCCTCGTTCCCCCCGCTGTGCCGACATGAGCTCGCCCAGGCGCGCGATCTCGGAGATCGAGCGGTCGGGCACGATCGTCAGGGCGGGCGTGAAGCGCAGCCCTACGCGCCTCCCGACCTCGCTCTGCAGGAAGGTGCGCGCGCGCGCCAGGAGGCGGGCGGAGGCCACCTGGGCAGAGCGCTCGCCGTACATGGACAGGTGGACGCGCGCCCCCCGCAGGTCGGGCGACATGTCGACGCGCACAACCGTGCACAGGGCGGGGAGCGGCGTCTTCAGCTCCCCCAGGACCTCGGCAAAGGCCTCGGCGTACGCGCGCTCCGCCCGCACCCGCCGCTCGCCCGCCATGGGCACACCTCCCTACCGCTCCTCCAGCCTCAGCTCGTAGATCTCGCCGTCCACCCCGAGGGCGGCGAACTGCACCGCCCGGCCCAGCACCTCCTCGAGGTGCTGCCTTTGGTTGCCGACCGCCGCCATGCCAATGGCGAGTGTGCGCGGGTCATCCAGGTGGTCGATCTCCGCGGCCGCCACGCCAAAGCGCTGGGGAAGGCGCGCGAGCACGCTCTTTGCGAACTGGCGCTTGTCCTTGAGCGTCTGGGCGTGGTAGAGGCGCATGCGCACCAGCGCGACGAGGACGAGCACCTTACGCCCCTTGCGCGGCGACCTCTTCGATCACGTAGGCCTCGATGACGTCCCCCTCCTGGACGTCGTTGAAGCGGTCGACCATGAGTCCGCACTCGAAGCCGCTCTGGACCTCGCGCACGTCGTCCTTGAACCGGCGCAGCGAGGCCACCTGACCCTCGTGAACGACGACGGAGTCGCGCAGGACGCGCACCTTGGCGCTGCGCGTGAGGCGCCCGTCGGTGACCATGAGCCCGGCGACGGTGCCGCCCTTGGGCACGCGGAAGATCTGGCGCACCTGCGCCCTTCCCAGGATCTCCTCGTGCAGGACCGGCTTGCGCAGGCCGGCGAGGCGCTCGCGCATCTCGTCCAGGAGCTCGTAGATGACGCGGTAGACGCGGATCTCCACGTGGTTGGCCTCGGCCGCCTTGCTCGCCTTCGGCTCGGGCCGCACGTTGAAGCCGACGACCTCCGCGCCGGCGGCCGCCGCCAGCATGACGTCGGACTCGGTGATCGCGCCCACGCCCTTGTGGACGATGCGCACAGGCACCTCCTCGGTGCTGAGCGTCTCGACGCTCTGCGCGATCGCCTCGAGGCTGCCGTGCACGTCGGTCTTCAGGACGACCAGGAGCGTGCGCACCTCGCTGGCCTGGCTGCGCTCGAACAGCTCCTCGAAGCCTAGGCCCTCGGGCCCGGCGACGCCCGTGGCGCGCCGCGCCTCGCGCCGCTGCTCCGCCAGCTCGCGCGCCTTGCGCTCGTCGTCCACCGCGATCAGGCGGTCGCCCGCCTCCGGCACCTCGCCCAGGCCGATCACCTCGACCGGCGTGGCCGGCCCCGCCTCCTTCACGGGCTCGCCCTTGTCGGAGAACAGCGCGCGCACGCGGCCGGCCGTCGCGCCCACGACGAACGCGTCACCCACGCGCAGGGTGCCGTCCATGACGAGGATCGTCGCCACCGGGCCGCGGCCCCGATCGAGGCGGCCCTCGACCACGGTGGCGCGCGCGCGCCGCTGCGGCGTCGCCCGGAGCTCGCGCATGTCGGCGACGAGCAGCACCGCCTCGAGCAGGTCGTCGAGCCCCGTGCGCTTGACGGCGGAGACCGGCACCATGAGGGTGTCGCCGCCCCACTCCTCGGGCACGAGGCCGTGCTCGGTCAGGGACTGGCGCACGCGGTCCGGATTCGCGTCGGGCAGGTCGGCCTTGTTGATCGCCACGACGATCGGCACGCCGGCGCTCTTCGCGTGGTTGATCGCCTCGATGGTCTGCGGCATCGGCCCGTCGTCGGCCGCCACCACGAGGATGACGATGTCCGTGACCTGCGCGCCGCGCGCTCGCATGGCCGTGAACGCCTCGTGGCCGGGGGTGTCGAGGAACACGACGCGCCGACCGTTCACCTCGGCCGAGTACGCGCCGATGTGCTGGGTGATGCCGCCCGCCTCGCCGGCGGTCACGTTGGCGTGCCGAATCGCGTCCAGGAGCGACGTCTTGCCGTGGTCGACGTGACCCATGACGGTGACCACCGGCGCGCGCGCGACGGCCTCGCCGACGGCCTCATCGTCCTCGGCCTCGAGCTCCTCCTCGAGGGTGGGTGCCGGGGCGCGGAGGTCGGGGGTGTAGCCCATCTCGCTCACCACGAGGGCGGCCGTGTCGGCGTCGATCTCCTGCGTCAGCGCCGCCATCACGCCCATCGCCATGAGCGCCCGCACCACCTCGGCGCCCGTCACGCCCATCCGCTGGGCCAGGGCGCCGACGGTTACCAGGCCGTCGATCACGACCGGGCGCTCCGTGTTGCGCACCGGCGGGGCGGCCGACCGTCGCCTCCGGCTCGGGCGCATGCCGCCCTGCAGGTTCTCCCGCATCCCGGGACGGCCCTCGCCCCGGCCGTAGCCGCTGCGGCTGTCGCCGCGCCTGCGGCCGCTCTTGCCGCGCGCCGGGCGGGCCCCAGTCCCGGCCGGCGGCGCCGGCGGACCGTAGCGGTTGGGCAGCGGGCGCGGCATGGCGCCCGTCGGGCGCGCGCCCGCGTCGCGGCTCGGGTAGCCGCCCGCGCTCCGGTAGCCGGGCGCCGCCGGGCGCGCGGGAGCGCTCGCCCCCGACATCGGGCCGGGACCGCGGTACGGAGCTGACGCGCCTTGCCTCTGCGAGTAGCTGCTCTGGCGGCCCGGATTGTAGGGAGCGCTCGCGCCCCGGCGCATCACGCCGGGCGGGCGGGCGCCGGTCGGAGAAGCGCTCGCGGGCCGGGTGGTCGGCACGTCGGCCCGCGCGGCCGGGGCGCTCGGCGCGACCGGACGCGGCGCCGGCCGTGTCTCGCTCGCGGTCGGCTCGCCGCGGGCGACGGTCGTACCGGCCGTCGGTGCGCTCGGGGCCGGCGGGCGTCCAGCGCCAGCGGCCGCTACGCTCGGCGGCGTCGCCGCCGCCGGTGGCGCGACGCGCGGCGGCGCTGCGCTCGCGGCCGGGCTCGTAGCGGCGGGCCGGGCGGGCGCGGTCGTCGGCTCTGGCGCCGGCTCCGGCCTCTGCGGCGCGGTCGCGGGCCGGGCCGCGGGCGAGTACGGGGCCGGCCGGGTCGGCGGCGCGCCGGCGGCCGGCGACGGGGCCGGCCGGCCGAGCGGCGCCTGCGCGGGGCGCGGGCTGGGACGGCCGAGCGGCGTCGCCGGCGCTGGACGGCCGGCGGCCGGGCCCGGCGGGCGCGCGGCGGTCGGGCGGGCCGCCGGGGCCGCGCCGGGGCGGGGCGCCATCGGCACCGGCCCGCGCGCCGGCCCTGCCGGGCGCACGCCCGGGCGGGCGGCCGGCGGAC
>JAKASY010000369.1:0-1668 GCA_021817625.1 Bacillota bacterium
GACGCTCGACACGGCGGCCCCCTGGACAGGGCTTCAGGCTGTCCAGCGTGCGGGCTACCAGGGCAGGGGCCGGCGCCGCCGCGGCGGCGGCGGCGGCGGCGACGCACGGTCGGGCACCCGGATCGCGCACCCCTTGGCGAACGGACGCAGCCGGCGGGCGGCGTGTTGGCCCCTCTACGGGCCCGCCTCAAGGCGCTCCTCGGCGCCCGCCAGGGCGGCGCGGCGGTCGACGCCGACAAAGCGCCAGCGTCCGCCGTCGTGCTCAAAGCGCGCGATCGCGCCGTTCGAGAGCGAGAGGTCGGGCGCGGCGCTGTAGTCGCCGCCCACGACCGCGAGGTAGAAGGCGACCATCGGGTCGTAGTGGCTGAAGACGGCGACCGCCCTGCCCGCGCGCTCGCCCGCGATCGTCTCCAGGCAGCGCGTGACGCGGACGCGGATGTCGGACAGGCGCTCGCCGCCCGGTGGCGGGTGGCCCTCGGGATCGCGATGGTAGGCGTGGTAGCCCGGGACGGCGGCAAGGTCGGCGTGGTCCAGGCCCTCCCACGCGCCAAAGTCCACCTCGCGCAGGTCGTGGCGCACCGAGATCGAGGCGCCCATGCGCCCGGCCAACGCCTGCGCGGTCTCGAGCGCACGCAGAAGCGGGCTCGACACGACCACGCTCGGCGGCGGCGTAAAGCCGCTCAGGATCGTCGCCGCCGCGGCCGCCTGCAGCCGGCCGCGCGCCGTGAGCGGCGGCCCCGGCGGCCGGCCGCAGTGCCGGTGCTCCGTGTTGGAGAGGCTCTCGCCGTGCCGGACCAGGTAGAGATGGGTGATCGTCCCCGCCCCCCGACCGCCTGCCTTTGCCGCCCCATTGTGCCACGATCCGTCGGCGAGCGGCCGCCGAACCGGCGCCACGGCCACAACGGCCGCCAATTGGGCGAAGGTTCAACAAGGGGGGTCGTCCATGCCGCGCGGCCTCGTCACGATGGCTGCCAGGGCGCTCGCCGCCACGCTCGTCGCCGCCGCCCTGGCGGCTGCGGGACCGGCCCGGGCGGCGTCGGCCGGCGCGGCCGGCGCGGCCGGGTGGCCGACGTACCATGGCGGCAACGCCCGCGCCGGCACCTACCCGGAGGCGGCCGTGCGCGGCCTCACGCCGGCGTGGCAGACGCCTGCCCTGGACGGCGCGATCTACGCCCAGCCGGTCTGGCAGGCAAGCCGCGCCTACGTCGCCACCGAGGACGACACGGTGTACGCGCTCGACCTTCGAACCGGCCACGTGCTGTGGCGCCGTCACCTCGGCACGCCCGTGCCCCTCTCCGACCTGCCATGTGGCGACATCAACCCTCTCGGCATCACCGGCACGCCGGTGGTCGCCGGCGGCCGCCTGTACGTGGCGGTCGAGCGCCTGCCGATCCAGCACCGCCTGTTCGCCCTCGACCTGAGGACGGGCCGCGTCCTCGACAGCTGGAGCCTCGACCTCCACCTCAGGGGGTCGGACCCGGCCGCCCAGCAGCAGCGCGCCGCGCTGACCTATCTAGGGGGCACGGTGTACGTCCCCCTCGGCGGCCTCTGGGGCGACTGCGGCCGGTATGTCGGCCAGGTGGTGGCCATCCGGCCCGGAGGCCGCGCCTTCGCCTACCGCGTGCCAACCCGCCGCGAGGGCGCGATCTGGGCTACCTCGGGGCTGTC
>JAKASY010000369.1:1678-3821 GCA_021817625.1 Bacillota bacterium
CTGGACGGCGACCTGTACGCCGCGACCGGAAACAGCGCCTCGAACGACGCGTGGGACGGCGGCGACAGCGTGCTCCGCCTCTCGCCTTCGCTCCACCTCCTGGGCTACTTCGCGCCTTCGGACTTCGCCTACCTGAACCGGTCCGACCTCGATCTGGGCTCGACCGGGCCGCTGCCCCTGTCGGGCGGCCGCTTGTTCGCGATCGGCAAGGCCGGCGTGGGCTACCTCCTGTCGGCAGCAAACCTCGGCGGCGTCGGCCACCCGCTGTTCGCCCGCAGCGTCTGCGCCGGCGCCTACGGCGCCGACGCCTACGCAAACGGCCGCATCTACGTTCCCTGCACGAACGGCCTCGTCGCCCTGGACCTGGGCGCGCGAGGCTTCTCCGTGGCGTGGCGCAGCGCGGCCTGGAACGCCGGACCGCCGGTCGTCGGCGGTGGCGCGGTGTTCAGCGTGGACGAGGCGCGCGCGAGCCTGGAGGTCCTGTCCGCGTCGAACGGGCATCTCATCGCCCAGGAGCCGCTCCAGCGCGTGGCCCACTTCGACGCCCTTGCGCTTGCGCCCGGGCAGGTTCTCGTGCCGGCGGGCAACCGGATCGTCTCGTTCGCCCTGCGTCCTTCCGGGCGGCCTGCAAGCCCAAGGCGGGGAAACATCCCACAAGGAGCGTGAGACGGACATGGCGCGACGCATTCTCGTTCCCCTCGACGGCTCTCCCGGCTCCGAAACGATCGTGGACGCCCTTGAGAGCTTGGACCTCACAGCCGGCGCTGCCCTGATCCTGCTCCACACGGTGATGCCGAGCATCGCCCCGACCATGGCCGGACCGGGTCAGATGGTCGGCCCGACGGTCCTCCCATACGACGTCTACGAGGCCGGCCGGGAGCAGGCCCTGCGCTACCTGGAGCAGGTCGCCGCACGCCTCGAGAGCCGCGGCCTGGCGTGCGAGTGCGAGGTGCGGGAGGGCCCGCCCGCCGAAACCATCATCAAGGCCCAGGCAGACCTCGGCGCCGACCTCGTGGCCATGGCGACGCACGGTCGTAGCGGCCTCGGACGCCTCTTCCTTGGGAGCGTGGCCGAGGCCGTCGTGGGCCACGTGCCGGTGCCCGTGCTGGTGACCCGGCTTCCCGACGAGCCCGACGACGAGGACGGCCGGGGCGCGGGCGCAGACCAAGGCGCCTAGCCCGCGACCGCCGCTGCCCATCGCAAACCATGGAGCGTGAGAGCGACCATGCACATCAAGCCGAAGGCCTTTCGCGTCGCCGCGGACCAAAGCGTCGACCTCGAGCGCTGGCCGACCCGGGTGGACCCCTTCTACGCCTCCAAGAAGGCCTACCACAAGATCCTCGACGATCACGTGGAGCGCCTCTCGAGCCTCCAGGAGGTGCTCTACGCCCGCCAGACCCACGCCGTCCTCCTGATCTTCCAGGGGATGGACGCGGCCGGCAAGGACGGGGCGATCTCCCACGTCCTGTCCGGCGTGAACCCCCAGGGCTGTGAAGTGTTCTCGTTCAAGCAGCCGAGCGTCGAGGAGCTCCGCCACGACTTCCTCTGGCGCGCCGTCGTGCGCCTGCCCGAGCGTGGCCGCATCGGCATCTTCAACCGCTCCTACTACGAGGAGGTCCTCGTGGTGCGGGTGCACCCCGAGCTCCTGGACGCCCAGCACCTGCCGAAGGCCGTGCGGGACGACGAGACGATCTGGGCCGAGCGCTACCGCTCGATCGTCGACCTCGAGCGCCACCTCCACCGCAGCGGCACGACGATCATGAAGTTCTTCCTCCACCTCTCGCCCGAGGAGCAGCGCCAGCGCCTCCTGGCCCGCGTGGACGACGCGCGCAAGAACTGGAAGCTCAGCCGCGCCGACGTCGCCGAGCGCAGCCTTTGGCCCAACTACCAGCGGGCATTCGCGGAGGCCATCGGCGCGACCAGCACGGCCCACGCGCCTTGGTACATCGTGCCGGCCGACGACAAGCCGAACGCCCGCCTGATCGTTTCCCAGATCATCGTGGACACCCTGGAGGCCCTGGGCCTCACCTACCCGGAGGCCGACGCGAGGCAGCGCCGCGAGCTCAAGAAGGTGAAGGCCCTTCTGTCCTGATGGGGGTCGGCGGTTGCCCTGGACAGGCGCCGCCGGCGCGGCCGCGCGCGG
>JAKASY010000370.1 GCA_021817625.1 Bacillota bacterium
CCGATCTGGACCAGGGTGGACTTGCCGCATCCCGACTCGCCCGCGATGCCGTAGACCTCCCCCGCCTCGACGCGCAGATCGACCGCCTTCACGGCGGTGAGGGTGGAGTCGTGGTCCCAGCCGTAGCCCACGCTCAGGTGGGAGACCTCGAGCAGGCTTGGCATCTCAGGTTCTCCTCAGGCGAGGGTTGGCGACCTCGTCGACGGCGAAGTTGAGGAAGCCGAACGCGGTGCCGAGGAGGGCGATGCAAAGGCCGGGGAGGATCATCCACTGCCATAGGCCCATGAGCAGGGCCTCGTCGTTCTGGGCCCAGTAGAGCATCGTTCCCCACGTCACCGTGTTCACGTTGCCGAGCCCGAGGAACTCGAGGCCGGCCTCGCTCAGGACGGCGTAGAGCGCGGCGCCGAAGAAGTTGGCGACGATGATCCCGGCCATGTTCGGCACGATGTGCGTGAGCACGATCCGCCAGCGCGACTCGCCCGACAGCTGGGCCGCCTCGACGAACGCCTGGCCGCGCAGGGCGAGAGCCTGGGAGCGCAGCACCCGCGCCCCCCAGGCCCAGCCGGTGATGGTGATCACGAAGATGATCGGCCCGATGCCCTTCACAGTGACGTAGGCGGCCACGATGATCATGAGCGGCAGGCCCGGCATGACAAGGAAGATGTTGGTCACCGTGGACAGCACCTCGTCGAGGCGCCCGCCTGCGTAGCCGCCGAAGACGCCGAACACGATCTGCAGGCAGCTGATGAGGGCGGCCGTGCCGATGCCGACGATGAGGCTCGCGCGCGCCCCCCAAATGATCTGGGATAGGACGTCCTGCCCGTTCGCGGTGGTGCCGAGCGGGTGCACCGCGCTGGGCGGCAGCATCGGCGTGAAGCTCAAGTTGGTCGGCGAGTACGGCGCGACGACCGGCGCCAGAAGCGCGATGAGCACGAAGAACAGGAGGAGGGCGCCGCCGACCAGGGCACGGCGGTTGGCGAGAAAGCCGCGCACGGTCATCGCGCGCTCACCACCCGCACCCGCGGGTCGAGCAGGACGTACGCGAGGTCGGCCAGGAAGTTCGCCGCCAGCACGGACAGGGCGATGAGCAGGAAGATCGCCTGCATCAGCGGGTAGTCGAGGTTGAGCACGGCCTGGTACAGGAGGTACCCGAGGCCCGGGTAGGAGAAGACGATCTCGGTGAGGAGCGCGCCGCCCACGACGAAGCCGATCGCCATGGCAAAGCCGGTGAAGTTCGGCAGCACCGCGTTTCGGGCGGCGTACCCGTACTCCACCGCCGTGTCAGGGAGTCCTTTGGCGCGAGCGAAGCGCACGAAGTCCTCCGTGAGGACCGCGACCATGTTGTTGCGCATGGTTAGCACCCAGCCTCCGAAGGCGGTGATCGTGATCGTGGCCGCCGGCAGGATGGCGTGGTAGACGATGGAGCCGAGGAGGGCCCAACCGACGAGCGATGCGCGGGTGTCGATGCCGCCGCCGACCGGGAACCAGCCGAGCACGAACGCGAACGCGTACAGGAGCAGCAGCGCGAACCAGAAGTACGGCATGCTGTTCAGGAACAGGCTCACCGGCACGAGCGCGCCGTCGAGGGCCGACCCCCTGCGCCAGGCGGCGGCGATGCCCACGCCGGTGCCGGCGATGAAGGCGATGACGGTGCTCACGCCGACGAGCCCCAGGGTCCACGGGTAGGCCTGGCCGATCATCTGCCCGACGCTGGCTGGGTAGTACGTGAGCGAGAGGCCGAAGTTGCCCGCGAGCATGTGCCCCCAGTAGGCCAGGTACTGCGAGACCAGGCTCTGATGGGTGTGGATCCCGAACTGCACGGTGAGGGCGGCCAGCGCCTGCGGGCTGAGGCGTCCCTGAAAGCGCGCCAGCATGACCTGGGCGGGGTTTCCCGGCATGAGGCGCGGCAAGACGAAGTTGATGGTCAGGGCGGCCCAGCCCGTGAGCAGGAGCAAGAGCAGGCGACGGATGAGATAGGACATCGTCGACCCCCCTTTCGCCCCGCCTGCGCGAGGAGCGACCGGGGACGGTCGCTCCTCGGGCCGGTGCGGACGCGCGCGGGCTACTTGAGGTACAGCTGCGTGTACATCAGGTCGGCGCCGGCGCCGTCGGGCGGGTCACCGGCGTTGTAGGGGTTCTGGGCGGTCGGCCAGCCCGCGAAGCGCGAGGTCTGGTAGTCGAAGAAGTTCGGCCGGTTGGTGAGCGGGATGAGCACGACCTGGCCGAGCACCACGCGCTCGATCGCCGTCATGTCCGCCTTCTGGACGGAGAGATTGCTCGTGGAGGCGAAGCTCTTGAGCGCCTTGTCGATTGCCGGGCTCGTGTAGCGGGCCCAGTCGGACACGGCCGTCTGCCCTATCACCTTGGCCGAGTACTGCGAGCCGAGGCTCTGGTTGTACATGTAGTACGGCGTGGGCCCCTGGCCGGCGCCCCAGCAGATCGCCATGTCGTAGCGGCCGCTCAGGAGGCTGCCCTCGTAGCTGTCCCAGGGCTCCTGGTCGATGATCGTGGTGATGCCGATCTTCTGAAGCTCGCTCGAGATCACCTGGGCCATGGTGATGAAGTCCGTCCAGCCCGCGCCCACCAGGATCTTGTAGGGCGGCAGGACGCTACCGTTCGGCATCTCCAACTGGCCGGAGGAGCTCCACTTGAAACCCGCGCTCTTGAGCTGCTGGCGGGCGAGCGCGGGGTTGTAGTGGTACTCGAGCGACTTGAGCGAGGGGTCGTACCACTGGCTCACCTGGCCGGGGACGAGGTTCGCCTCGTTCGCCGTGGCGATCGCGCCGAAGTACGCCCGGTCGGCGATCAGCTTCATGTTCAGCGACTCGGCCACCGCCCGCCGCACGACCGCCAGGTTGAACGGCGACTCCTGGGTGTTCATGTACAGGACGTTGGTGTTGGTGACCGGCCACCAGTACTTGTTCTGCGCGGGGTTTCTTGCGGCGTAGATCTTGGCCGGGTTGGTGATCGCCGTGTAGGTGAAGTCGATTTCGTGCTTGAGAAGGTAGAGGAGGGCGGTGTCGTTCGACTTCACGGCCTCCATGACCACGGAGGAGATGTAGGGCCGTCCGGTCATCCAGTAGTTTGGGTTGCGATTGTAGGTCACGGCGTAGGGCGTGTACTTGCTGAGGACGAACGGACCCGTGCCGACGGGGTTCGTGTTCGTGTACGTCTGGGGCTTTGCCACCTTGCTCCAGATGTGCTGGGGCACGATCACCTGCTGCGCTACGTACATGAACGCCGGCACATTGGCCTTGGCGAAGGTGAACACCACGCCGTTGGCGCTCGTGGCGGCCACTGACTTGAGGCCCATGCTCCATATGCCGGTGAGGTCGAGGGCCGGGTACTTCTTCATGTAGTTGAAGGTGAACGCCACGTCCTGGGCGGAGAACGGCTGCCCATCGCTCCACTTCACGCCGCTGCGGGTGGTGACGACGAGCTGCAGGTTGTGGTCCTGCCACTTGTAGGCCGTGCCGAGAAGAGGCGTGAGCTTGCCATTCACGAGGTTCTGGTAGAAGAGGGACTCGTAGATCACGCTCAGCGTGCCGCCGGCGTTGGACCCGGCCGGCACGAAGGGGTTGAAGTTGTCCGCGATGGTTCCCCAGGACATGGCGGTGTAGACCGTGCCGCCCGTCTTCACGCTGGCCGCGCTGGCCGAGGTCACGCCAAGCGTCGCCCCCGCCACGCTGACCTGACTTTCGCCGGTCGGTCTGGAAAACCGCGTCAGACGGCGCTTTTTGGGTCGATTGTTGTAGTGGCATAGCCACTATAGGGGCGTGGCCGGCTGAAACCCCCATATGTAGCAGGAATGT
>JAKASY010000371.1 GCA_021817625.1 Bacillota bacterium
CCTACTTCCGCATGCTACCACCGTCTCCCTCGCGCCCAGGGCCTAGAGCGCCGCCTCGCATACGTGGCCCGCTTGGCGTCGCGTCGGGCGAGCTTCTCACGGGAACCAGGAGCCCGTATTGTTGCACCGCACCCGTACCGGCCCTCCGCCGCAAGGGCCTCGCCGGTGCCGAATTCGTTGGGGAGGCGCAGGAGAGGCGGCGTCGTGCCGGCGAACCCTTCGACGTGCCGTTCGCGCGGCGACGCTTCGAGCATCAGCACCGCCAGCTCGATAGCGCGTGTGCCTCCCTAGGGGAGACCTGTATCGCCACACGGCCGGCTCTTGCCTGCGACGCAGCCCTCCCTTCGTCCCATCGGCGCCGCGACGGGTACGCCTCAGTTCGGCCGGTTGGGCAGCCACTCGGCTCGTGGCGTGTGGTTGCGCCATCCAAAGGCTGAACGAAGGAGCGACGCGTTGCAGACCAGTGAAGGTCGCCGCTCGGGGCAGTCGCGTCCAAGGCCGCGGGAGAGAACCGACCGCCGAGACTGTGGCATGGTTGGACGGACCGCATACCGTACACGGGCGCGACCGCGCTGGGGTCGGAGTTGGCTCGACGCGCCGTATTCGGCCGAGCTTCGGCGCCACTGGACGTTCAGTTCGTGTTACGATCCGCGGGCCCGGACAAGCCTACGGGGTGAACGTCCGACCACCGAGACAGGCTGCCGAGGTGCAGGCCTGCTCCGATGGCGACGATAGCCGAGGTGGAGGCCTTCCTGCGGGAGGTTCGCCTGAAGGTCGGTCTCGGCCGCTGCCAGCTCTGGAGCCGCGACCGGCACACGGTGACGGCTCTCGCCGCCGACGGTCTGTTGTTCCAGGACATCTGGCCAACCGTGCAAAAGCTTGCGACGAGCGACTACAGCGGCGGTCCAGAGCCGGACGACAACCCCGCGCGCGGCGGTCAAGTCTGGATCTTTGGTCCAACCCTGCGAGGCATCCCCCTTTACGTCAAGCTCAAGGCAACGGATGCCGGCAATCTCGAATGCTTGTCGTTCCACGCGGCCACGGCACCGCTGCCGCACCCGCTGCCATAAGGAGGCATCTACCATGGCAGATTGCGAACACCATCGCATCGAGTACGTGGTTGGGCCGGTTGAGATCGGTGTCCGTGGCGAAACCGTCGTGCTCGAGGACGAGCGCATCCCAGTCTGCGCCACGTGCAAGACGGAGTGCTGGTCGGATGCCGAAGGTGACAGCTTGCTGGTGCGTGCCTACAACCGGTACCGGTCGGCTCACAGGTTATTGACGCCGAGTGAGATCCGCCGCGCTCGTGAGGCTCTGGAGATTAGCGCAGACTCGCTGGATGACCGTATCGGCCTTGCCGGCGAAGGTGCGGCCGCAGCGTTTGAGGCCGGGGCCCTCCAGACCGACGGGCAAGATGACCGCCTTCGGGTTGCCTTGGGTGTCCCCCGGCCGTACGAAACATTGGGGCCAACAGTTCCGAGTGTCACCAGAAACGGTAGCGTGCTCACCGTCGGCGTGCCGCCTCGCGCCTTTTTCGCTGACGGCGACGAGTCGAGGGTGCGCTACGTCCCGGGCACATCGGCCGTTGCCGTTGAGGTGGTCATCGGCGGCCGCTAGAAGGCACACGGCCCCGGCGAACGAAGGTGGTGCGCGATGGACGTGGCCTTGCTATTGGCCGATGCTGCGCAGGTTGCTGACGGCAAACTCAACATTCTCGGTGGCGGCTGGTCCGTCGTGGGATTTCCCATGGGTCCGACAGCTATTGCGATTAAGGCCGACGTACCCTGGGATCAGGCCAATATTCGGCACCGCTTCCTACTGAAGCTCGAGCAGACTGACGGACCGCCCGTGCTCATGCCCAGGCCACCCCAGGGTGAGATGGCGCCTCTTGAGATTCCTGGTGAGTTCGAAGTTGGTCGACCCCCAGGGATGACCGCTGGGGCATCGATTCCTTGGGTGGTTGCGTTCACGATTGCGCCATTGCCCTTGAACCCAGGTCGATACCAGTGGGCACTAACCATTGGAGATCAGACGTGGGTCGCCGCCTTCACCGTGGTCAGCCAGGTTCGCGGCGGCCCAACCGGCTGAGCCTTCAAGGTGCTCGCCCGGCCTGCGTATGATGTTCCGCGCAATCTCCCAAAGACCGTCACGCCGCGTCGGTGGCGCCCAACCGTCGCCCGGCACACCGGCCTTACGCTCTTTCCTCAGATGGCACCGGGGCCGGGTCAGAACCTCCACTAGGAGGCGCCGCGCCCGGCGATCGCGTCGCGGTATACGTCGAGCCAGCGCCGGGCCATCGCTTCGGTGCCGTAGGCGGCGCGCGCACGCTCGTAGGCGCGGCGCCCCAAGGCGCGGGCTTCGTCCGGCGCCGCCATGAGCCGCCAGAGCGCGTCGCCGAGCGCTTGCTCGTCCCCGGGCGGCACGACCAGCCCGCAGGGCGGCTCACCCTCCGGCTGTAGCGCCTGTGCGACCGAGCCGACGTCGCTCGCGACGCAGGGAAGGCCGGCGGCCATCGCCTCGAGCAGGGCCATCGGCAGGTTCTCGGCGCGCGACGGCAGGGCGAACACCGAGGCGAGCCGCATCTCGGCCGCGACCTCGGCGGGCGAGGCGGCGCCCGGAAACTCGACGGGCGCGCGGAGCCGGCGCGCCTCGGCCTGTAGGTTCGAGCTCTCCGGCCCGTCGCCGAGGACGAGGGCCCGCACCTCTCCGCCCCCGGCGCGCCCGCTCGCGGCGATGGCCGCCATGGCTCGCACCAGGATGTCGAGCCCCTTGCGCTCGACCAGCTGGCCGACGGCCAGCACACGGCCGGACTGGCGGCCGCCGTCGTCGGGCGCCGAGGGGGGCACGGCGACGCCATTCGGCACCACTGCCAGGCGCTCCTCGGGCACAGCCGCCTCGCGCCGGAGCACCTCGGCCGCCCAGGGGGAGACCGCGACCACGCGCGCCGCCCGGGCGAGAGCGCGGGCGCTCTCGCGCGCGCACCAGCGCACGCTCTCGGCCCCGTCGCCCAGGTGCAGGCGAGAGGCGAGCTCCTGTGCCGCGAGGCCGTTCGCGTGATGGGCAAGGACCAGGGGCGGGCAGTCGGCGCCAAGGGCGTCAAGGCATGCGGCGGCGGCGACGAAATCCTGGGCGTGGACGACCTCGGCCCTGCGCGCTCCGTGGTCCGCGCGCAGGGCCGCGACCAGGATCGCGTGCCGCGTCTCGAGGTCGCGCAGGGCGCGCCGGTCGCGGTCGGGGGCGAGCCGACCGAGGGCGCGCGCCCCGAACAGGCGCGCCCGCCCGCTGGCGCTCACGACGGGGTGGACGTCGCTCTCGATGCGGGCGCCGACCGCGCGGAGCGCCGCCTTCAGGAGGCGGCTGTGGCTGTTCACGCCGTTCGCCAGAACGCGCGGGTCCTGGCTGGCGACGAAGGCGACGCGCAGGGGCGGGGCGGCAGCGCTGGGCATGGCCTGAGTATAGCGCGCACCGCTCCTGGTCCTGCCGACGGCGACGCCACAGCCCCGTTTCTCGCTTCTCAGCCGACTGGCCCGGTCTCCCAGGGTCTTCCACCCGCTCCACGAGCGTGCGACACGCAGATACGCTCTTCTAGGTTGTCGGCCCCAGCTCCTAAACCGCGCTCATTGGGCAGTGCGGTATGCTAGACGCGATCATGTGAGGGGGGAGCCATGTGGAGGCGTCGTCGGCGGTGCGCAAGGTGGTCTTCCCGGCCGCAGGCTTCGGCACCCGCTTCCTGCCGGCCACCAAGGCCCAGCCCAAGGAGATGCTGCCGATCGTCGACACGCCCTGCATCCAGTTCGCC
>JAKASY010000372.1 GCA_021817625.1 Bacillota bacterium
CAGGTCATGACACCGGGCAGGAGAGCCCGGCGGCGGGCGCAGCCCGGAGGGCGCGCCCTACGGCGCGAGCCGTGCCACACCGCCCGCTGCGGCGGCGCTCGCGCTCGGCTCCGTGGGGGAGGGGAAGGGGAAGGGGAGCAAAGCGGGTCCTACTTCGCGGCGACCGCTTCGACCCGGTAGGCGATGCGGTGCCAGGTGCGGCCATCGTCGGCCGTGCCGAACAGGTAGGTGGCGAAGGTGCCGTACGCTCCGGCCACGAGCCAGCCGCGCGAGCCTGCGAAGGCAAACTCGCCGGGCTCGTCCGCTGGCGCCGGCAGCTTCGCGGCGTGCCAGGTGCGGCCGCCGTCCATCGTGCGCAAGAGGATGTTGTCCGTGCTGCGGGGGTGGGCCACCGACGGGCCGATGGCGCTCAACCACCAGACAAGCGCGCTTTGCGGTACGACCCGGACGTCCGCTGTGGCGACCGGAAGGTGGACCGGCGGCACGACGGGGGACCAGCGACCCGCCGTGGCGCTCCCCCGCGCGACCTCCGCCACGCTGGCCACCAGATGGCCCGGCCAGCCCACGATGACGCCGCGGTTCCACAGCACGATCGGCATCAGATAGACGCCCGGGCTTCCCGGCAGCGGCAGCGGCTGCGTGACGTAGGCGGCCAGCGAGCCCACAGGCGTCCAGCGCAAGGTGACGCGCCGCCACGTCAGGCCGAGATTGTCCGTCACCGAGAGCGCCGCGGTGCCGTCCGGGCTTGCTCGCAAGGCTCCCCATCGGGTTACGGCGTACGCCACAAGTGGCGGCAGTCCTTGGGCCGGCGCCGACGCACCGCGGAGGGCGTGGCCCGAAAGCCTCCACCACATGACCTTGAGGGGTCGGGCGCCGGGTGGCGTGCCAGGCCGCCACACGATAAGGCTGACCTCGACCGCGCCGCGGGCTGTGGTCCACACGCCCCACACGGGCACGTCGCTCCCCGGCACCGGCGGACGCGGCAGCGCTGCGATCCGCTGCCAGCCGGGGGGCGCCGCCGAGGCGCGAAGGAGCACACCGTCGCGCCCATCGTCGTGGCTGGCGATGGCCCATAGTGCGCCGGCGCCCACCACCCACGCGAACACCTTGCCCTCGGGGGGCTGCGGCAGGCGCTGCCAGACCAGGCCGCCGTCGGTGGTGAATCCCACCGTGGACCCGGCCGTGCCCCCGAAGCTGGCCCAGCCGAACGTCGCCGTCCGCATGACGATGCGCCCAAGGGAGAAGGCCGGAGGCACGGGCCCTGTGCCATGGATGATCGCACCCTGGCCCGAGCTCCCCGCGCCCAGCGCCATGGCCGCCAGCAGCACGGGCGCAATGGCGCGGACAAGCGGCCAGCGCCTCCAGATGGCTCGGACGTTCATGGGACTGCAACCTCCCACGCGGCCCCTACATGCGAGGACGGCCGCGACGTTAGGCCGCAGCGCGCGTGCCGGCCCGAGGACCACTGCTGGCACGCGCTGGTAGGATGGCCGTGCGTTCGACCTGTCCGAGCCGCGTCCCTGCCGGCCGGCGCGACCTCAACGGGGCCTGTCGCGACCGCCGCCTTCGGCACAGGGGTGGCCGGCGCCGCCCCGCGCTCGGCCCCATCCCGCGGCGGCGGCGCACGCGGCGGCGGGCATGGCGGCGAGGTCGATACCGAAGGACACGACGTAGAAGGCGGCGATCACGACCGCGAACGCCACGAGCGCCCACCCCCGCCGCCGCGCCAGGTAGGGAACCAGGCCGGCGGCGACCGTGGCGGCAAGAAGCGCGGCCGCCAGGGCCGGCGGCCGCACCTGGGCGATGACGCTGACCGGCTGACAGACGGGAGGGCCGCCTTGCGCCCCGGCGCAGCGCGTGCCGGTCGGCCCGAGCCAGACGAAGAGGCCGCCCGCCAGGGCGAGCGCGCTCGCCAGGGCGGCGAGCGCGTCCCACGCGTCGCGCACGGCCGGGCGACGCGCGGTCACGGCAGGAGATTGCCCAACGCGCGCGTCAGGTCGGCGTGGCGAAAGGCGTAGCCGGCCTTGGCGGCCCTCTCCGGCACGGCGCGCTGGCCGGAGAGCAGCAGGGCGTCCGCCATATCCCCCAGGGCGAGGCGCAGCGCGAAGGCCGGGGCGGGGAGGACGGCGGGCCGGCCCAGCGCCCGCCCGAGCGCGCGCGCGAACTCGCGGTTGCGCACCGGCCCGGGCGCCGTGACGTTGACCGGGCCCGCCATGTCGCCGCGCTCGAGTGCCAGGCGGATGATGCCCACCACGTCGTCGATATGGATCCAGGGCATCCACTGCCGACCGCCGCCGAGAGGGCCGCCCAGGAAGAGCCGGAACGGCATCGCGAGCCGCGGCAGGGCGCCACCGCCGCGACCGAGCACGAGCCCGGTGCGCAAAAGGACGACGCGCACGCCCAGGGCCTCGGCCGCCCGCGCCTCCTCCTCCCACGCTGCGCAGACGCCGGCCAGGAAGTCCGAGCCCGGGCCGTGCGCCTCGGTCACGCGCTCGTCCCCGAGCGGCCCGTAGTAGCCGACGGCCGACGCGCTCACAAGGGCCTGCGGCCGCGTCCCGGCGTCGGCCATGGCCTGGACGAGCGCGCGCGTGGCCCTGACGCGGCTCTCGAGGATCGCGCGCCGACGCGTCTCGGTCCAGCGCCCGTCCGCGAGCGAGGCGCCCGCCAGATTGACCATCGCGTCGGCGCCGTCGACAAGGCGGCGCCACTCGCCCTGAGCGTCGTCGGCGCCGCCGCGCCAGCGCACGACCTGCGCCCCCGGCGCGACGGCCGGCGCCCGGTGGCGGCTGAGGACGATGACCTCGTGCCCGTCGCCATCGAGCGACGCCGTGAGGGCGCGGCCGATGAAGCCCGTGCCGCCGCTCACCACCACCCTCATGTCCGTGGCCTCCCTTCGCGCGCCGCGACGCGGCCGCGCATGCGCGCCGCGACCCCGAGCACGCGGCCCAGGCGCCGCGGGTCGACGAGCAGCACCAGGCCGACGATGGCGTCGAGCTCGTCGTAGAACGCCCTGAGCGCGTCGACGCGGTCGAGGGCGAAGCGCTCCTCGGGTCCCTGCGGCGCCTGCCGCAGGCGCGCCTGGCTGCGCGCCACGAGCTCGAAGGCGCGGTCGAACTCGGGCTTGTGCCGCCGGCTGAGCACCGTGCGCGCGATCTGCCAGAAGTCCGTCTCGGCCGCGAAGTACACGTGGCGGTCGCCGGCGCGCACGCTGCGGCGCACCATGCCGAGGCTCTCAAGCACGCGGATCGATACGCTCACGTTGCCTTTCGTGGTGCCCAGGTCCTGGGCCAGGTCGGCGAGGGTCAGCGGATCGGCCGACAGGTACAGGCAGGCGTAGAGGGCCCCTGTCAGCTTTCCGACGCCCCAGAACGCGCTCTGCTGGCCGAGTGCCTCGATCAGGTCGGCGCGGGCGGCCTGGATGTCTTCCTGTCCCTTAGTTTCCATACGTTTAGAACTTACAAAACGATAGAGCCGAACGCAAGTGCTGTCCCGCAAAGCCTGCGCGGCGCACCGCCTTCGCGCTCTCAGCGATCCCTCATGCACGGCTCAGTCCCGTCCCAAGCAAGGAAGGCGGCCGTCATGGAGGATAGCGGCCAGGACCGGCAAGGCTAAGGCAGGGAGGGTGAGGTTTCTTGTCGAGGGACAGGCGCTCCAGGCAGATCGCGCGCCACGGGCCGAGAGGCTATGGCCGGACGTGGCGGGCCGCCCGCGGGCGGGCCGCGGCGGCGAGCCACACGGACGGTGGGGTGGGGAGCGACGGCGAGAGCGCGTCCAAAGGCCTGCCCGCACGGCTG
>JAKASY010000373.1 GCA_021817625.1 Bacillota bacterium
CGCTGGGCGCGTGGGCGCTCGCGCCCGGCGCGACCCGCTGGCAGCCGTACGGGGCCGGCCTGCCGCCCGTATCCGTGACGAGCCTCGTGTGGGCAGGGCGGGGCACGCTGATCGCGGGCACTTACGGGCGCGGCGTCTGGCAGCTCAACGCGGGCTGATCGCCTGCCCCGATGCGGTCCGCGCCCCGCTCGCTAGCGCCCGGACCGGACCCGCGCCTTGAGCGCTTCGGCGAGGCCTACCAGGCGCTCCTCATAGCGCGCCAGGATCGCCTTCCCCTTCGCCTGGCTGGCGGCCGTCGCGTCGCCGAACACCCCCGAGAGCCCCTCCCCCAGCTCGTCCCACTGCACCGCGCTCACCGAGAAGTCCGGCGGCAGCGGCGGGTACTCGCGCCGCGCGCGCTCCATCCGCACCCGCCCGGGGGCGAGCGCGAGGACGAGCGAGGTCTCGATCTCCTCGGCGTGGATGTAGCCCGGGTGCCACTGCGGCGACTCGGCGATGCCGGCGGCGACCTCCGCCAGCCCCGGGTAGGCCACGGCCTGCACAGCGAGCGCGGGCAGGCGGTCGTGCAGGACGCGCGCGCTCGCGCGCATCGCGCTCAGGTTGCCGAGATGGCCGCTGAGCAGCATGAGGCCCCGCACGCCCTGCGCGAAGAGGGCCTCCGCCAGGTCGGTGAGGACGTTGCGCAGCGTCTCCTCGCGCAGCGTGAGGCTGCCGGGAAAGCGCGCGAGCGACCACACCTGCCCGTAGTTGAGCGTCGGCAGGAGCAGGCAGCCCGTGCGCGCGGCCAGGCGCTCGGCGAGGGCCGCGGCGGCGATGTTGTCCGTGCCGATGGGCAGGTGCGGCCCGTGCTCCTCCACGGCGCCCAGGGGCAGGATCGCCACCGGCAGGGCAGCGATCTCCGCGCCGATCTCGTCGGTGCTGTAGTCGGACCAGCGCCTTACGCCGCTCATGCCGCCGCCTCCCCGAGCGCCGCGATCCAGGCCAGGCGGGCCTTGGGCACGAGCCCGTAGTTGTAGAGGCAGAGGGACTCCACGCCTGCCGCGCGGCTCGCCCCCACCTTGGCGAGGAAGTCGTCGCGGTCGCGGTTCTCCGGCACGAACAGGCGAAAGCCCGCCCACAGGCCCGGCCCGCCGCCTGTCACGGCCACGAGGCGCCGCGCCGCCCGGCCCACCGTGGCGGGCGGCCGGTCGTACAGGCAGGCGCAGACCGAGTCCGCGTCCTTGAGGACGCGGGCGTAGTCGAGGCCGTAGAAGCGCGCCTCGTCCGGCCCGAACAGGTCGAGGACGCGAAGGTCGGTGCGGGCCGGGAGGGCCGCCTTGA
Organism: Bacillota bacterium; assembly: GCA_021817625.1. The sequence goes on from JAKASY010000373.1 coordinate 1,321, forward strand.
TCTCCCGGATGAGGACGTGCACGTTGTCCGTCCGCCACCGCCAGTACGCGCTCAGCGCGGGCACCTGCCAGAGCGCCTCGAGCGCCATGGCGGGCGCCGGCACCTCACGCCCGAGCGTCTCCTTGAGGGCGCGGCGGGTATACTCGCGTGCGCCCTCGGCGTCCACACCCGCGGCAGCCGCCCGGCTCATGCAGTGGCTGCAGAAGCACAGGCCCGCGAGGAGCTGCTCGGCGGCCGTGAGGCCCACGCCGTCCTTCTCGTGATGGTACTCGTGCACAAGGCCCATATAGCCGAGGCTCTCCAGCTCGACGACGTCCAGGTCGTACTGCCGCACCAGCGCCTTGGCGAGGTGGACCGCGTAGCTGCGCACGGCCGGATGGCTGGGGCAGAGGCTGTAGCGTAGGCGGCCGCCCCAGGCGTTCTCCACCGTGGCCTGGGGGTGGATCGCGCCCAGGCGGCTGTTGTGGAGCATCACCGTCCACGAGGCGAGCGCCATGTGGCGCCGCTCGGTCTCCCGCCGCAGCATCGCCAGGAGCTCCGGCCGCTCGAGGCCGAAGGCCGACACCACGGGCTGGATCGCGCCGTGCCCGACCGTGACGGGCACGTGCACCGTGCCGTCCTCGGGGTAGTACAGGCGCTGCGGCCGAAGCCGCGGCTCGACGAACCGGCCGGCGTGGTAACTCGTGGCCACGCTCACGCCGGTGACGCCCACTGCCTGCATCTCGTCCAGGGCCTGCTCCACGCCCACGGCGTCCAGGTCCCACGGATACGCCCACATCTGGATGCTCACCGCGCTCCCTCCTCGTCCCGCCAGCCGTCCCTCAGGCGCTCGACCGCACCCTCGTAGCGCCGCCGCCAGCGCGCGTGGCCGTCGCCCGACGCCGGCCCTCCCGCCACGCGCCGGCGCGGCAGGCGCCAGGCGGCCGACGCCTCGCCGCCCCAGACCCCGTCGGCGGCGAGCATCGCCGCCCCGTAGGCCGACGCGTGCGTCTCCGCGACGGTGTCGACCGGGAGGCCCGTGAAGGCCGCGATCTCCCGCGCCAGAAGGCGCGAGGCGCCGCCGCCCGCGAGGACGAGCGCCTCGGGCGCCGCCTGCCCGGCCACGAGGCCCGCCATCGCCCCGCCCACCTCGCACGCCACGCCCCGGTACACGCCGAGGGCCACGTCCTCCCGGCCGTGCCCCGCCGAGAGCCCCACGAGCGCCGCCCGCGCCCCCGGCGCGAAGTCGGGCGTGCCGCGGCCCACCAGGTACGGGAGCCAGACGGGTGCGTCGGCGCCGCCGCGCGCGCCCGCCCCCAAGGCCTCCAGACCGGCGGGATCGGTGCCCAGGAGACCCGCCCACCAGGAGAAGCTCGCGCCGGCGCCGAGCACCGAGGCCATGGCGTAGAGGCCCAGCCCCGCCGCGGGGTGCCACGTGATGCCGGGGAGCGGCCGCGGCCCGGCCAGAAGGCGCGCCACCGGCAGGGAGGAGCCGCTCCCCACGAGGACGGCGCGCCCGTCCCGCACCCCCGCCCCGAGGAGCGTCGCGGCCACGTCCGCCGCGCCCGTCACCACGGGCAGCCCCGCCCTCAGGCCGAGCCGGGCGGCGACCTCCGGCCGCAGCCGCCCCGCCACCGCGCGCGCCTCCAGGAGCGGCGGCCAGAGCGACGCCGGCACCCCTGCGGCCTCGAGGACCTCCGGCAGCCACTGCCGGCTGGCGAGGTCGAGGCACAGGCTGTTTCCCATCTCGCTCGCGTCGCTCGCCCACTCGCCCGTGAGGGCCGCGCGCACGTAGTCCTTCGCCCCCATCACCCGGCGCGCGCGCCCGTACGTGTCGGGCTCGCTCGCCCGCACCCACAGCAGCTTGGGAAGGAAGAACACCGCGGCCGGAACGCTCCCCGTCGCGGCCCGTACGCGCTCGGCCACGGGCGCGAGCTCCGAAAGCGCGCCCTCCGCCCGGCCGTCGGACAGGAGGATCGCCCGCCGCACGGCCCTCCCTTCCCCGTCGGTCAGGACCAGGGCGCTCATGTGCCCGGTCACGGCCACGGCCTCGACGTCGGCCAGGGAGGAGGCCTCGCCCGCCCACCACACCGCGGCGGTCGCACCCGCCACCCAGTCCTCGGGGTCCTGCTCCTGCGCGAGGGGCGCCGGGTACGAGGTGCCGTGGGCGGCCGAGGCGCGCGCCTGGACCGCCCCGTCCGCCCCCACCTTGACGACCTTGACGGAGCTCATGCCCACATCGATGCCCAGGACGGCCCCGGTCACGCCTCCTCCCCCCCGAAGAAGCGGCGCGGGTTTCGCACCATGAACAGGTCGCGCGCGCCGGTGGCGGTCGGGATCTCGCGCTCGAGCCGGGGCACGAAGCGGGTGAGGAGGTAGTCCATGCCCGGGCCGCCGCCGTAGGACGTCATGTAGGAGCGGCGCGCGTAGTCGTTTCCCAGGAGCACCTGCCCCCCCAGGCCCTGCCGCATCAGCTGATGCGGCAG
>JAKASY010000374.1 GCA_021817625.1 Bacillota bacterium
TTCCGATCTTCTTTACGCGAGTGTAGAACTCGAGCCCCTGGATACCGTGCTCCTTAAACGGGGACCCGGAACTCTTGAAGCCGCCGAACGGCACGTGTACGTCCCACCCCGTCGTCGGCAGGTTCACGGTGACGCAGCCGGTGTCCACGCCGTCGGCGAACGCGTGCGCCGTCGCCAGGCTCCAGGTGTAGATCGACGCCGACAGGCCGTAGCGCGAGGCATTGACCTGGCTAAGCGCCTCGTCCACGGACCGTACGGAGCGCACGCCGATCACCGGGCCGAAGATCTCCTCCTGCCAAAAGGCGCTCTCGGCCGGCACGTCCACGACCATGCCGGGTTCGACGAATAGACCCTTCGACAGCTCGCCTTGGTCCAGGCGGCGGCCGCCCACGACTGTGCGAGCGCCGTCGCGCTTCGCCTGGTCCACGGCATCGAGCACCTTTTGCAGCTGGTGCTCGTTGGCGACCGGGCCCATGTCCGACTCGGGGCGGTCAGGCAGTCCGACGCGCAGCGCCTGGATCCGTCGCTTCAGCGCCTCCACAAGCGCCTCCCCCACGGAGTCGAAGACGATGATCCGGCTCGCCGCCGTGCATCGCTCGCCGGCCTGGCCGTAGCCAGCCCCAACGATGCCGGCGGCCGCCAGTTCGAGGTCCGCGTCGTCGGCGACGACGATCGCGTTCTTGCCGCCCATCTCCGTCTGCAGGCGGACGGGGCGGTCGCCGAGCTCCCGCTTAAGCCGCGTTCCGGTCGCGGTCGAGCCGGTGAACGACACCCCCTGCACATGGGGGTCGGACAGGAGGGCGGGGCCCACAACCTCGTCGTCGCCCGTGACCGTGTTGAACACCCCGGGCGGGATGCCAGCGTCGACCAGCGCCTGGGCAAGGCGCAGGGCGACGAGCGGTGTGAACGGCGAAGGCTTGAGGACGACGGTGTTGCCCGCGACCAGCGCCGGCGCCACCTTGCGCGCGGGCGTCAGGAGTGGGTCGTTCCATGGGCTGATGGCGACGATGACGCCAAGGGGCTCGCGCACCGACCAGGTGCGCACGCCCGGTCGCTCGTCGGGCAGGAGCTCCCCTTCGGGCAGGCGGCCGAAGGCGCCATAGTACTCGAAAAAGTCGGCCGCGCGGTCGGCCTCCCCCCGGGCCTCCCGGAGGACCTTGCCCATCTCTCGACTGATGTCGCGTGCCAAGGCCTCTGCACGCTCGTGCAGGATCGCGGCGGCACGGGTCAGGATCCGGCCGCGACGATGGCGCCCGAGGCCTCGCCACTCGGCGAACGCCTGCGCCGCCGCGTTGCAGGCGGCGTGAACGTCGCCGGCGGACATGCGCGGGATACGCCCAATCACGTCCTCAACGTTGGACGGGCTCTTGTCCTCGAACCACGCGTCGCCCGCCGCCCCCAGCCACTGCCCCCCTACGAGGTTGGCGTAGGTCACACTCATCGGCGCGTCCCTCCCCATGTCTGGCAGCCGTCGCTCACGCCGACCGCGCGAGCCCGAGCGGATCCCCCTCGAACATGTGCTCGTACAGCGCCGCCAGCGGCTCGGGCGCCAGCGCCCGCGGGTTGTTGGGACGCGGGAAGCGCGCGACGCACTCGTCGACCATTGCCGTGAGGTCCGCACGCGCGATGCCGACGGCCCGGAGCGAGGTCGGCAGGTCGCAGCGCACCAACAGGTCGAACGCCGCCTCCACCACCGAGATGGCGGCAGCGTCCGGCCCGACGCCCAGCGCCCGCGCCAACGCCGCAAGCCTGTCGTCGCGCTCCAGGGCGCCGAGGTTGTAGGCGAGCGCGTATGGCAGCGCCAGGGCCGTCGTCACGCCATGGGCCAATCCCGTGCGGGATGCCACCGTGTATGCCACGGAATGCCCTAGGACCGCGCCCGCGTTGAGCGCGAGGCCGCCGAAATACGCCGCGGCGAGCATTCCCTGGCGGGCTTCGATATCGCCGGGCCGGGCATAGGCCGTGCGCAGGTGGCGAGCGACGAGTCGAACCGCGTCTAGGGCGGCGACGTCGGTCAGCGGGCTGTGGTTGGTCGACATGTAGGACTCGATGGCGTGGCTCAGGGCGTCCATGCCGGTCGCGGCAGTGACGCCAGGCGGCAGGCCGACCGTCAGCTCCGGATCCAGGACGGCAATGGCGGGCACGATGCGCACGCTCCGGATCTGCTTCTTGATGCCGTCGATCGAGAGCATGGCGTTGCGCGAGGCCTCGGCGCCGCTGCCCGCCGTGGTCGGCACGAGGGCCAGCATAGCGGTGGGCCTTGCCACCCGGTTCTCGCCGATGAAGCCCTCGACCGGGCCCGGGTTGGCGGCCGCCACCGCTGCCACTTTCGCCATGTCTAGGGTGCTGCCGCCGCCCAGGCCCACGACGGCGGCAAACGGCCGGCGCCGCGCGGCGGCGGCGATGCGGTCCGCCGTGGCCAGGTCGGGCTCGGGTCGTAGGTCGGTGAACGCCTTGACCTCGTATCCGGCGGACTCCAACGACGCGCGCACGGTCGGGGCCAGGTGGGCCAGCTCGGGGTCATGCGCGAACAGCACCGGCCCCGCGGCGACTGCCCACTGATCCGCGAGCACCTGCCCCAGGGTACCCGCGGTTCCCCTACCCTCGAGCACTTGGGCTGGGGCAAAGAGGCTCATGCCCGCCGGCCGCCTGTCCTGGGCCACGCGATCACCTCCCAATCCCTCGGCCGCGCAGCCACTCGCTGCCACGCCCCTTCCTGCTCGACGGTAAGCGGCCGGCCCTTTGGCCATGGACCCGCCGTCGCGCCGTCGAGCGGTACTAGGTGCCGAACGCTCCCCGGGTCGTGTTCGGGCCGGACTCCACGGCCGCGCCTACTCTTTCGGTCGTCGCGCGGCGGATCAGCTCCGGCTGGAATACGACCTGGACGGGCGGTGCGTCCCAGCCTTGCAGGCGGTCCCGCAGGATGAGGGCAGCCCGGCTGCCCATCTGCTCGGGCACCTCGCGCACCGTTGTCAGGTTGACCGTCGGCCAGGAGGCCGCCAGGCTGTCGTCGACGCCGATCACGCTAACGTCGGCCGGGACCCGCAGGCCCGCGATGCTGAGCTGATCCATCACGCCCAGGGCCATGGTGTCGTTCGCAGCGAACACAGCCGTGAAATGACGCTCCGACGCGAGCAGGGACGCCGCAAACTGCCTCCCCGACCCGTACGTGAGGTCGCCCGCCCCGACCATCTCGTCCGAGAGCGTGCAGTCATGATCGTTCAGCGCGGCCAAGAAGCCTTCGGTCCGCAGTCGGATCGCCTTCGACGCGTGGGGTCCCTGCAGGTAGGCGATGTCCCTGTGGCCCAGTTCCAGCAGGTGCTCGCCGGCTAGATAGCCCGCCGCATGGTTGTCATACGACACAGCGTCGATTCGTGGCGTCCACGGCTCGCGAATCACCGACACGGCAGGAAACGGCAAGGCGGCGAACGTCTCGCGCAGCTCCCGGTCGTACCCGGTCGGCACCATCACGAGACCGGCCACCCGCGTCTGCACGGCGGCCGACACGCACTCCTTGAGCCTGCCGATGTCCTCGCCTGAGTTGAGGACGAGCACCAGATAGTCGTGGGGGCGCAGTGCCTCCTCGACGCCATGCACCACACGGGCAAAGAACTCAATGCGGATGTCGGGGACGACAACCGCCACCTGCCGCTGCGAGCCGGTGGCCAAGCCGCGCGCCAGCTCGTTGGGCCGATACCCGGTGGCCTGAATTGCCTCGTGCACGCGCAAGCGCGCACGCTCGGACACGCCCGCCTCCCCCCGGACGACGCGAGA
>JAKASY010000375.1 GCA_021817625.1 Bacillota bacterium
TCGGGCCGTGAGGCGGCCATCCGCTCGCTGCAGACGGCCGGGCTCGAGGTGAGCCTGATCAAGGACGTCACGCCCGTGCCGCACAACGGCTGCCGCCCACCCAAGCGGCGCAGGGTCTAGGTCAGGGCGAGGAAGGGGAGAGAGAGCAAGGCATGGCACGCTACACGGGGCCCGTGTGCAGGATCTGCCGTCGGGAGGGCGTCAAGCTCTTCCTCAAGGGCGATCGCTGCTACACCAAGTGTCCCCTGAACCACAAGAAGATCTACCCGCCGGGCCAGCACGGGCAGATCCGCAAGAAGATGTCCGAGTACGGCCTGGAGCTGCGCGAGAAGCAGAAGGCGCGGCGCATGTACGGCGTCATGGACGGACAGTTCCGCCGCTACGTCGTCTCCGCCCAGCGCTCCAAGGGCGTGACGGGCGAGGTGCTGCTCCAGACCCTGGAGCGGCGTCTCGACAATGTCGTGTACCGCACGGGCCTTGGCGCCTCGCGCCCGGAGGCGCGCCAGCTCGTGCGCCACGGCCACTTCCGGGTCAACGGCCGCAAGGTGTCCATCCCGTCCTACCAGGTGCGGCCCGGCGACGTGGTGACCGTGCATCCCCGCAGCCGCGAGAAGGACCGCCTCGCCCTCCTCCAGGACGTGTCCCGCACGCGCGCCGTGCCGGAGTGGCTGTCGTACAACCCCGACACCTGGGAAGTCACCGTGCTCCGACTGCCCACGCGTCAGGAGGTCGACGCGCCGGTCGAGGAGCACCTCATCGTGGAGCTGTACTCGCGATGATGCCGGCACTGAGGGCCGAAGGAGGAACGACCCTGAACGAGATGGAGCGTCCGGAGATCGAGATCGTCGAGATGGACCCGGCCGGGACCTTCGGCCGCTTCGTGCTCGAGCCTCTGGAGCGCGGCTTCGGCATCACGCTCGGAAACGCCCTCCGGCGCGTGCTCCTCTCCTCGCTCACGGGTGCCGCCGTGACCAGCGTGCGGGTGGAGGGCGTGCTGCACGAGTTCTCCACCATCGCCGGGGTGGTCGAGGACACGACGGACCTGATCCTCAACCTCAAGGGCCTGTCGCTCCGGCTGTACGGCGACGGGCCCAAGACCCTGCGCCTCGTGGCGGAGGCGAAGGACGGGGCGCTCGACGTCGCCGCCTCTACCTTCGAGCACGACGCCGAGGTCGAGATCCTGAACCCAGACATGCATGTCCTCACCCTGGACGCGCACGGCAAGGTCGCGCTCGAGGTGAGCGTGGCGCGAGGTCACGGCTACGTCAGCGCCGACCGCAACAAGACGGCCGACCAGCCGATCGGTGTGATCGCGGTGGACTCCTCGTTCTCGCCCGTGCGGCGCGTGAACTTTACCGTGGACAACACACGCGTTGGTCAGATCACCGACTACGACCGCCTGACGCTCGAGATCTGGACGAACGGCACGGCGCGCGCCGAAGAGAGTCTGTCGGAGGCCGCGCGCATCCTCGAGGACCACCTGTCCCTGTTCGCCAGCCTGGCGGAGTCAAGCGCCGGCGCCGACGGCCTGAGCGCCGGCGAGGCGAGCGGCGAGGGCCGGGTGCTCGAGATGCCCATCGAAGAGCTCGAGCTGTCCGTGCGCTCGTTCAACTGCCTCAAGCGCGCCGGCATCGACTCCATCGGCCAGCTCACCGACCGCACCGAGGAAGACATGATGAAGGTGCGCAACCTGGGGCGCAAGTCCCTCGACGAGGTCAAGCAGAAGCTCGCGGGCCTCGGCCTCGGCCTGAGGCCGAGCGAGGAGTAGCAACAAGCAGGCGAAAGGACGGGCGGCGATGGCCTACAGCAAGTTCGATCGCGCGCAGGGACCGCGCAAGGCGCTCCTGCGCGGCCAGGTGGTGGCGCTCCTGACGCGGGAGACGATCGTCACCACCGAGGCCAAGGCGGCGGCGGCGCAGCGCCTCGCCGAGCGCCTCATCACCCTGGCCAAGGAGGACAGCGTGCACCACCGGCGTCACGCCTTGCGCTTCGTGCTGCAGGACGACGTGGTGAAGAAGCTGTTCACCGACCTTGGCCCGCGCTACAAGGGCGTCGCCGGCGGCTACACGCGGGCGGTGAAGCTTGGCGCGCGGCGGGGCGACGGCGCGCCCCTCGTGCAAGTCAGCCTGAAGTAGGCGCGCGGCGGTGCGCCCGGCTCCCGCGCTGCGCGTCGCGCTCCTGGTGGCATACGACGGTACCGCGTTCGCCGGCTTCCAGAGCCAGGTGAACGGGCGCGCCGTGCAGGACGTGCTCGAGGCGGCCGTCGAGCGCCTGTACGCGGTGCGGCCCAGGGTGCGCGGGGCGGGGCGGACGGACGCGGGCGTCCATGCCCTCGGCCAGGTGGTGAGCTTCGACCTGGAGGACGAGGCGCTCGCCCGCCGTCTGCCGCTCGAGCGTCTCGGTCCGGCCCTCGACAGCCAGCTGCCGGAGGACGTGCGGGTGCTCGGGGCGCGGGCCGCAGCCCAAAGCTTCGATCCTCGACGGGCGCTTTCGAAGACCTACCGCTATCGCCTTCTCGTCCGACCGGCTCCCTGCCCGCTGCGCCGCCACTTCGTCTGGCACCTGGAGCGGCCCCTCGACCTCGAGGCGATGCGGCAGGCGGCCGTCCCGCTCGTCGGCCGCCACGACTTCTCGGCCTTCGCGGCCGCGAGCGGCGATCACCGCACGAGCGTGCGCGGGCTCTCCGAGATCGCCATCGCGCCTGCCCCGGACGACGAGGTGACGGTCGACATCACCGCCGACGGCTTTCTCTACCACATGGCGCGCAACATCGTAGGCACGCTGGTGGAGGTTGGGCGCGGCAGGCGCCCCCCGGCGGCGGCCGAGACGGCGCTTCATGGCCGGCGGCGCGAGGACGCTGGGCCAACGGCGCCGGCTCGCGGCCTGTGCCTCATGACGGTGCGCTACGCCGCGCCGCACGAGGGGCGGTGGCTCAGAGCCCGGCCGGGCGCGCACATGGCCACCGAAATTCGTTGACGAGGGGCGCCAGCGGGCGCTAGAGTAAGAAAGATGACGCTGCGGCGTCCGTAGGAGGTACCATGAGCAAGGACACCACCGCGCAGCGCTCCTACATGGCGACGGCGCACAGCGAGCCCCGCACCTGGTACGTGCTCGACGCGGAGGGCCAGGTGCTCGGCCGTCTGGCCGCCCAGGCCGCGGCGCTGCTCAAGGGCAAGCACCTGGCGACGTACACGCCGCACGCCGACATGGGCGACGGCGTGATTGTCGTCAACGCCGCCAAGGTCCGGCTGACGGGCCGCAAGCTGGATCAGAAGATGCTCCGGCGCCACAGCGGCTACCTGGGCGGGCTGAAGGAGATCCCGTACCGACAGGTGATGCGCACGCGCCCCGAGGTCGCCGTCGAGCGCGCCATCCGGGGCATGCTGCCGCACACGCGCCTCGGCGCGGTCATGTACCGCCGCCTCAAGGTGTACGCGGGACCCAGCCACCCACACGAGGCCCAGAGGCCCGTGCCCTGGCGGGGCTATGCCGAGATCTTCAAGGCGGAGGAGGAGTAGGATGTCGGTCGTCGCGCAGGTGATGGCCACCGGTCGCCGCAAGGAGGCCGTGGCGCGCGTTCGCCTGATCCCCGGCAGCGGCCGGATCGTCATCAATGGCCACCCATACGAGCGCTACTTCGGCACGCGCGGCCTAAGGGCGCAGGTGGAGCGGCCGCTCACGCTCACGAGCACGCTCGACAAGTTCGACGTCCTGGTACGGGTCGAGGGCGGCGGCGTGGCGGGCCAGGCCGGCGCGGTGCGCCACGGCATCGCC
>JAKASY010000376.1 GCA_021817625.1 Bacillota bacterium
GCCTCGTGGCCGAGGCCCTGAACAACCTGGGTGTAGTCGCCTACGACCGGCGCGAGTACGCGACGGCCGTGCACCTGCTGGAGCGCGCCCGGGTGGAGGCCGAGGCCGCGGGCGACCGCGTGTACGCCGCGGAGGTCGTCGGAAACCTCGGCACGGTGCTGCAGGAGACCGGGGACCTGGCCAGGGCGGGCGCCTACCAGCTGGAGAAGGCGGAGATGGCCCGGGCCGTGGGCTGGCTCTCCGGCGTGGCCTACGCCGTCGGCAACCTGGCGCTGGTGTACGCGGACGTGGGCGACTACCCCCCCGCCGACGCGGCCGACCTCGCCGCGGTCCGCCTCGCCCACTCGCTCGGCGACCGGCGCGCGGTGTCCATCCTCATCAACCACTTGGCATACAGCGCCTCCCACCAGGGTCGACGACAGGAGGCCCTCGCGCGCTTCCGGGCGGCCCTGCGCATCGGCCGGGAGATCGGGCTCGAGCGCTACCTATGCCTGTACATGCGCGGCATGGCCGAGATCCTCGCGGAGGATCCCGGCCAGGGTGCGGCGGGGGAGGCGGAGGCGCTCGTGCGGGAGGGCCTGGCGATCGCCGCGGCGACCGGCCAGGGCGGCGAGCGCGCCCGCCTGGAGGTGGTCGACTGGCGACTGCGCGTGGCCACCGGGCGGGCGTCGCCGGCGGCCGCGGCACAGGCGCTCCTCGCCCGGGCCGAGACGGCCGTGGACCCAGCCCGGCGCCTTCCGTACCTGGTCGGCGCCGTCCGGCTGGGCGCGGACGGGCGCGCCCGCCCGGCCCTCGTGGAGACCCTCTACCTTCTCCAGGGCAGCGGACGGGCCGAAGTGCGAAACCTCCAGCGCGAGCTCACGGGCAGCGCTCCCCCCGCCCCGACCCTGCCCCTCCTGCCGGCCTGGGTGGCCGAGACGGCCGGCCCGTACCTCAACAAGCCGGACCTCGTCCTCTCCCTCGGCTGACTGACGCCGCGGTCCCGATCCGGGCCCATCGCCGGCCGCGCCGGCTGCGAAAGTCCCTTGAGCGCCCCGCATGCCCGCCCTACGGTCGAGGCGACCGAACCGGCGCGCCTGGGGAGGGCGCAGCCCGCGCGGGAGGTGGGGGAGGGTGACCGTCGCCCAGGGTGCTGCCCCCGCGGCCGCGAGGAGGGGGCTCACGGACGCCGAGGCGGCCGAGCGCCTGCGCCGTCACGGCCCGAACGCGCTGCCGGCGGGGCGGGCGCGCAGTCTGGGCCGCATCGTCGTCGGCGTCGTCGCCGAGCCCATGTTCCTCCTCCTCCTGGCCTGCGGCGGCACCTACCTCCTGGTCGGCAGCCCGACCGAGGCCCTCGCGCTCCTCAGCTTCGTCGTGCTGATCATGGCCATCGCCGTCTATCAGGAGCGCAAGACCGAGCGCGCCCTCGAGGCCCTGCGCGACCTCTCGAGCCCGCGCGCCCTGGTCATCCGCTCCGGCCGGCAGCTGCGCGTCGCCGGGCGCGACGTCGTGCCCGGCGACCTGGTCGTGCTGGCGGAGGGCGACCGGGTGCCGGCGGACGGCGTCCTCGTCTCGGGCCTGAACCTGGCGGTCGACGAGTCGCTCCTCACGGGCGAGGCGGTGCCCGTGCGCAAGGCCGCGGGGGACGGCGAGGCCGCCCTGGGCCGTCCCGGTGGCGACGACCTCGCGTCGGTGTACTCGGGCACCCTGGTCGTGCGCGGCCACGGCCTGGCCGAGGTGCGGACGACGGGCACCGCCACGGAGCTCGGCAAGATCGGCCGCTCCCTCAGCACCCTGGCCGAGGAGCCGGTGCCCCTCGAGGGAGAGGTGGGGCGGCTCGTCCGCCGCCTCGCCGTCGTCGGCCTCGCCCTCTGCCTCACGGTGGTGCTGGTGTACGCCCTCACGCGCGGCCACTGGCTGGACGGCCTCCTCGCCGGCCTTACGCTGGCGATGGCGATCGTGCCGAACGAGTACCCGGTCGTCCTCTCGGTGTTCGTCGCCCTCGGCGCCTGGCGCATCTCCCGGCGGCGGGTGCTGACGCGGCGGCCGCCGGCCGTGCAGACCCTGGGCTCGGCCACGGTCCTGTGCGTCGACAAGACCGGGACCCTGACCGAGAACCGCATGGCCGTGGCGCGGCTGTGGGTCGGGGGGGAGGCCTTCGCCGTCAACGCTTCGAGCCTGCCCGAGCGCTTCCATGCACTGGCGGCGACGGCGGTGCTCGCCAGCCAGGCGGATCCCTTCGACCCCATGGAGATCGCCTTCAAGGATCTGGCGCGCGACCACCTGCCCCGGGACCCGCACGCCGGCCTGCGGCTGGAGCGCGAGTACCCGCTCGGGCGCGACTTCCTCGCCGTCACCCGGTTGTGGCGGGCGGCCGGTGAGGAGACGCGGCTCGTGGCGATCAAGGGCGCGCCGGAGGCGGTGCTCGGACACTGCGCCCTCGACGGGCGGGAGCGGGCGGCGGCGATGGCCGAGGTTGGGGCGATGGCCGACGCGGGCCTGCGCGTCCTTGCCGTCGCCCGGGCGCAGGCGCCGGCCGGGGCGCTCCCCGAGGGTGCGGGCGCCTTCCGGGCCGCCTTCCTCGGCCTCGTGGGACTGGCCGACCCGGTGCGCGCAGGCGTCCCCGCGGCCGTGGCCGAGTGCCACCGGGCCGGCATCCGGGTGGTCATGGTGACAGGCGACTACCCGGGCACGGCGCGCGCCATCGCGCGGGAGATCGGCCTCGAGCCGGCGGACGTCGTGACGACCGGCGCGGAGCTCGAGGCCATGGACGATGAGGCGCTCCGGCGCCGCGTCGGGGCCTGCGCCGTGTTCGCGCGCGTCGTGCCCGAGCAGAAGCTGCGCCTCGTGCAGGCCCTCAAGGCCTCGGGCGAGGTGGTCGCGATGACGGGCGACGGCGTGAACGACGCCCCGGCCCTAAAGGCCGCGCACATCGGGGTGGCGATGGGCGGGCGCGGCACGGACGTGGCGCGCGAGGCGGCGGCCATCGTCCTCCTGGACGACGACTTCTCCTCGATCGTGGCGGCCGTGCGCCTGGGGCGGAGGATCTTCGACAACCTGCGCAAGGCCATGGCTTACATCTTCGCCGTGCACGTGCCGGTCGCCGGCATGTCGCTCATCCCGGTGCTGCTCGGCTGGCCGCTCGCGCTCCTGCCGGTGCACGTCGTGTTCCTCGAGATGGTGATCGACCCGGCGTGCACCATCGCCTTCGAGGCCGAGGGGGAGGAGGGCGACGTCATGGAGCGGCCGCCGCGCCGCGCCGGCGACCCCCTGTTCAGCGCGCGCGTCGTGGCCATGAGCGTGGCGCAGGGACTCGCGCTCCTCGGCCTGACGCTCCTCGTGTACGCCCTGGCCCTCTCGGCGGGACGCGACGGCGCGACGGCGCGGGCGCTCGCCTACGTCACCCTGACGGTCGGCAACCTCGGGCTGATCCTCGCCAGCCGGTCGTCGTCGGCTCCCCTCTTCGCGACGCTCGGGCGGCCGAACGGCGCCCTGTGGTGGATCGTGGCCGGCGCGGTCGTGGTCCTCGGGCTCTCCCTTACGGTGCCGGACGTGCACGAGCTCTTCGGGTTCGGCAGGGTCCGTCCGCTCGACGTGGCCCTGAGCCTCGCCGCGGCCCTGGTCGCGGTGGCCGCCTTCGAGGCGGTGAAGGCGGTCGCCGCCCGCCGCGTGGCCACGGGGACGGCGTAGGCGCGCGGGGCCGGGGCCTACACGGCCCGGCTCGTGCCGAGGTAGAGGGCCGCGACGTCGTCGCTCGCCAGGAGCTCCCTCGCCGGGCCCTCCCGAGATC
>JAKASY010000377.1 GCA_021817625.1 Bacillota bacterium
CTCGTGCTCGCCCGAGACGCTCGCCCGCGATCTGCGCCATCTGACGGCCGACGGCCGCTTTCGGCTGGAGCGTGTGGTGCCGGTCGACCTCTTTCCCCAGACGGCCCACCTCGAGGCCATCGCGGTGCTGGCCGCCGACGCGACCGACGGGAATGCAAGCGGCGCCTGAGCGCATAGGAGCAGGGGACGGCCGACGAACCGCGGCATCGGGGGGATCGGCGTGGCCGAACGGGCACGGCACGCGGCTGCCGCCGGCGCGCCGTGAGCCTGGGCGCGGTGGTCGTCGCTCTTGTGGCGGGCGGCGTCGCGGTCGCCATGGCCGCGCAGGCGTTTACGAACGCCATCGAGTGGCTGGGCTACAGGCTCCGCCTCGGCGACCGCGTTCTGGGCGGCATCCTGGCGGCTTGGGGCACGGCCCTGCCAGAGCTCGTCGTGCCGCTGGTCGCCGTCCTCGGCGGCTCGAGCGCGGCGCACGCGGTCGGCATCGGCGCCATCCTCGGGGCGCCCTTCCTCCTGGCCACGATGGCCTTCGCCCTGGTCGGCGGCGCCGTCGTGGTACGAGGCGTGCGGGGCCGCGGCCGCGCCCTGTTAGTGGACCCGCGCGCGACCCGCCGCGACCTCCTGTGGTTCGCTGCCCTTTTGGCCGTGGCCATCGTCGTGGGCACACCGGCCTTTCACGCCCTCCGCTGGTGGGCCATTGCCGTCCTCCTGGGCAGCTACGCGCTGTACCTGGTCCTCGTCCTGCGCCAGCCCGGCGGCGATGCGGGCGGGCGGCCGGAGCGCTTCGTCCTCTGGCGGCCGCGCCGGCCCCCCGCGCTCGGGGCGGTGCTGGCCGAGGCGGCGGCGGCCGTCGCCCTTCTTCTGGCCGGCGCCGAGGCGTTCGTCACGGCCGTCACGGGCCTCGGCCACGGCCTGGGCGTCAGCCACCTCGTGCTGGCCGTGGTCCTCGCGCCGCTCGCCACGGAGCTGCCGGAGGTCCTGAACTCGGTGGTCTGGACGTGGCGCGGCCGCGACGATCTGGCCCTGAGCGCGGTGACCGGAGCGATGATCATCCAGAGCGCGGTCGGCCCCAGTGCGGGCATCGCCCTCACGTCCTGGCGCCTGGGGCCGACCGAGAGCTTTGCCGCCGCCCTGGCGCTCGTGGCGGCCCTGTTCTTCGCCTTCTCGCTCCGTGGCCCGAGGCGCCTGGATGCGCCGCGACTGCTGTTCGGGGCGGCTTTCTACGCTCTGTTCCTGGCGGTCATGGCCGCGGCCTGACGCCATCGGGCGACGGCGGCGCGACGATGAGACCCTCGCGCAGGAAGGCTAGGGCGGGGTCGGGCCAGGGCGGCAGGCCGAGCGCCTCTGCCGACCCCTCCGCGACGGCGCGCGCCGCGACGGCGCACAGCGCGGCGTCCACCTGGTCGACGGTCGGGCAGAGGACGCCCGGCGCCTCCAGGCCCTGGCCCTGCACGAGGCGCCAGACGGCGCGGGCGTAAGCCTCCGGCGCGCTCCTCTTGGGCGGCAGGGTGCGACCGTCGCCGGCCAGGCGGCGGAGGACGAGACGCGGCCATGTCTCGCACACGAGCGGGCGTGGCAACGAGGCGATGGCGGCATCGGAACGCAGGCCCAGCACCGCCGCCGCGCCGGTCTCGTGCAGCCGCCAGAACAGGGCCACGGCGTTGCGCACAAACGCCCCGTACAGCCTCAGGTCGCGCAGACCCGAGGCCGTGGTTGGCAGACTCTGGGTGGGCGTGTGGACCATCCGGTCCGCCACGCGACAGGCCCGCGCGCCGCCGCCAGGGTCGGCGGGCAGACCCTGCGGGCCGTCGAGGGCGTAGACCGCCGCCGTGCGGCCGTCGGGCCGGTCGGGCAGCGGCCGCTCCGGCGTCGCGCGATAGAGGTCGAAGCGAAGCGTCCTGTCGTCGAGCCAAGCCACATAGCTCGGCGTGGACGCGGAACCGAGATCGATGCCGCAGACGACCGAAGGCGTGGACACCAAGGCCACCTCCGCGCGGCGGACGTTCGCCGTCGCCGCCGGCTGCTCCCCCCGTCGGCGCCCGCCGGCCCGGACGCGCCACCCGGAGGCGTGCCCATGGCGCGGTCTCACCTTGCGTTGGGCATGGCATCTGAGAGGTTGGCAAGCGCTCACGACGAGGCCCGTCGCGCCCCGCGGCGGCATGCCAGATGCCGTCTCGCGGGCGCCGACGGGCGGCCGCGAGGCGCTGGTCCGACGCGCTAGCTAGCGCGTCGCCGCCCGGCTGCGGGGTTTGCGACGCTGGGGTGGGCGTGCGGTCGGCGGCCTCGGCCCGATGCGCAACGGGCGCTCCAGCGGTCGCCGGCCGCGCGCGAGATGGAGCTCGGCGGCGCAGAGGTCGAAGATCGACTCGTCCACGTTGCGGTCCCGGGTCCTCGAGTCGGGCCAGCCGCGGACGAGCTCGAGAGCCTCGTGCGCCTCCTCCATCGCCTGGCCCATGGGGTCGTCGGTCTTCATGGCTCTCGCCTCCTCTTCGTTCGTCCGGCCAGGGCGCGCGGGTCGCCTCGCCGGCGTCGGCCGGTGCGCTGCCTGAGAACGCCAGGCGCGGCGCTGCGACCGACGCCCGAGGCGGCCGCCGGCCGCTGCCCATGTCCGCCGGCGGCGAGAGCGCCGAGGCGCCCAACGATCAGGGCGCCGCCGTCGGCCTGGACCGAGCCCATCCGCGCCGCCAGGCGGGTGTGCAGGGCGCCCATCCTCAGCGGTCGGCGGCCGCGGTGGACAATCGCGCGCGGCCGCCTGCACAGGTGTCGGGGCCTCCCAGGGCGGGCGACCGCCACGACGCCCGACGGCCCCAAGCACGCGATCGGTCGACACGGACACGGCCCAACCGCTGCACCCGCGTAGCGATGGCAGGCACGCGCTGGGGCGAGCCGGAGACCGACGCTCCCACGCCGGACCAGATCGCTGCGGCGCCTGCGGGCGTAGCGATCCGCATCCCGTGGTCGACATGGTGTCCAGGGCGGCGGGCCGCGCCGGCCCGCCGTGCGCCGCCGCCTCCCGGCAGCGGGGGCGGCGATGATACAATGGGTCGGAGCCGGCCCCGAGCCGGCAGCGCTGATGGGAAGGGGCCCCGCCGACATGAGCACCGCCCTCGACGCCACCCGCGTCCCGGGCACGCGCCGGAACATCCCCGTTCTCGGTGTCACGTCGAGCCTTCTCAACCTCGCGGTGCAGAGCTGGAGCCCGATCATCCCGATCCTCCTTGTGCGCGAGGGGGCGCCCGCCTTTGGCGTGGTCGTCACCTATGCGCTCGTCAACCTCCTGGGCGCATTCGCGCAATACCTGGGAGGGCGCCTCGCGGACCGCCACGGCGCGCGCCTGCTCATCGCCCTGCCGACCACGGTGGCGGGCCTGATCTGGGTGGTCATGGCCGTGAGTCCCGTCTGGCAGGTGATGGCGGCCACGTATGTGGCGATCAACATCGTGTTCGGCATCCAGAGCCCGTCGTTCACGACCATGGTGGCCGACTCGGTCGAGCCCTCCGAACGCTTGGCCGCCTTCACCCGCTACAACTTCCTCGTCTCGCCGGCCTACGTCCTCGGCCCGCTCCTGGGCGCCCTGGTCGTTCTGCCGCTCGTCCCGCCCGAGTACTACATCGCGGGCACCGGCCTGTGCTACGTCGGTGTCGGCCTCAGCCGCCTGCGCCTGTTCGTTGAGCCGCGCCGCGACCTGCGGCGGCGGCCGGCCGGCGCGCGCGGCCTGGGCGGCGTGGTGGCCGAGGCGCGCGAGGCGGT
>JAKASY010000378.1 GCA_021817625.1 Bacillota bacterium
GCCCCTGCCCGGAAACGACGTGGTCGAGCTCTACTCGGACGACGGCGTGTACACCGACACCCTGTCGGGCTCGCAGATCGACCTGGCGGACGTACTCCTGGCCTATGCCCTGGACGGCCAGCCGCTTCCGGCCGAGCGCGGCGGGCCCGTGCGCCTCGTGGTGCCCGAGATGTATGGCTACAAGTCCGTGAAGTGGGTGCGCCGCCTGCGCATCACGAACACGGTCAACCCGGGGTACTGGGAGGTGCGCGGCTACCCGGTGAACGCCTGGATCAGCGGCGCGCCCCCGCCCGGAGCCGCCCCGCACGCCACGACGAACGCGAGCGACCAGCACGCCATCGTGTACGAGCAGTAGGCGCGGGCGGGCTACACCCGGCGACGACGTCGCCCGGCGCACCGGACGCGGATGCGGTGATGGCGGCAGGCGCCCCGCGGCGAAGGGCCGTGGCGCTCAGGCGTGGCCCGTGGCGACGGGCGCGCTCACCTCGTAGTCGCCGGCGTTCTGCGCGGCCACGCGGAACACCGCCCCCGTGTAGGGCGAGGGGCCATGCCAGCGCGTGGCCCCCGTCGTGGCAAGGAGGCGCCAGCCGCCGAGACGGGTGGAGGCATACACGCGATACGCGCTTGCGCCCGCCACCGCCGGCCAGCTCAAGCCCACCACGCCGGCGCTGTAGCTGGCGGTGACGACTGGCGCCGTCAGGCTCAAGGCGGGCACGGTCACGGGCGTCGAGATGCCGCCCGCGCCGCTCACCGTGGCGGTAAGCGGCGCTGGCCCGAGGTAGGGCGTGAGGGCGAGGCTTGTGCCGTGAACGCTCACGCTCTCCTGCCAGCCCGGCCGCGACAGGTGCACGGTGAAGATGCCGGACCCGCCGGGCGGGGCCTGCCAGGTGAGGACCATGCCGCTCTGGCTGGGCTGCGTGAGCCATGCCACGGGCGCCGTCCCTGCCCCCGCCGCCAGGAGCCTTCCCTGCCACGGCGCGAGGCGCACGGTGAGAAGGTCGCCCTTGGCGCGGAGGACCGGCGCGCCGGGCGTCAGGAGGTCGCGAAACACTACGCCCGCAAGGCCGTGGCCGGCAAGCGGGATGGCGACGGTGGCGGCACGCCCCTGGTTGTTCACGACCGTGATCACAGAGCCGCTCGCCGCCGGCTGCCCGAACACGTCGTGCCCGCCCCGGATCTGCCGCAGGTAGGCGAGGACCTGACCCTTTGCGTAGAGGGGCGAGAAGGTGCCGGTCGCGAGCGCCGGCAGGCTCTGGCGCATGGCGCCGAGTTCGCGGTAGTGGTTGAGGACGCTCAGGTTCACGTGGCCCCACGGGTAGGTCTGGCGGTCCAGGGGGTCGCTGTAGCCGCCCAGGCCGGCCTCGTCGCCGTACCAGATCGTCGGCGCGCCCGGCAGCGTGAACTGGACGTCCGTGAGCAGGGACAGGCGCTCGGCGCCGAGCTGAGCCTGGGCGGCGCTCGGCTGCCAAAGCGCCTCCTGCAGAGCGCTTGCCAGCCCCGGCGCCGGCGCGCCCTCGAGCACCGTCAGCGCCCGCATCGTGTCCTGGCTGTCGAGGATGTTCATCATGGCGTAGAAGGACTGCGCCGGCTCGGCCTTCTGCATGCCGGTGATGGCCTGCATGAGGCCCTGCGCGTCCGTGCCGATGAAGGTCTCGTTGCCCGCGTTGTAGGTGCCGGCGAAGAAGCCCAGGAGCGCCTGCTGGAGCTGGTAGTTCATGACCGAGTCGAAGGTGTGGTTCGTGAGCCAGTCGACGCCGTTGTCGTTCACCGGGCTGGCCCAGATCTCGCCGATGATGGCCGCCTGGGGGTCGAGGCGCTTCACGGCGCGACGGAAGGCCTGCCACCAGGCGGGCGATAGGTTCGCGTTGTCCGCCGAGTCGAGGCGCCAGCCGCTAATGCCCTGGTGGAGCCAGTAGGCGGCGACCGAGTTCTTGGCCGGGTCGAGCGGCGCCTTCGGGTCGCTCTCGCCGAACACGAAGCGCTGCCACGCGGGTGAGGTGGGGCTCGTGAGGATGAGCGTCGACACGCCGTTCCAGGTCATGAACGGGTTCTTGTAGGCCGGGTCCTTCATGTAGAACGACCAGTAGGGGGAGCGCGCCTTCGGGTTCAGGTGCTGCTGCCAGGCGCCGACCGAGTGGTAGGTGCCGAACTGGTTGAAGTACACGCTGTTTGCGCCCGTGTCCTCAAACACGCCGTCCAGGATGATGTGCATGCCGCGCGCCGTCGCAGCCTTGACGAGGGCCCGGAAGTCGGCCAGCGTGCCGAAGCCGGGGTCGATCAGCTTGAAGTTGCCGGTGTCGTACTTGTGGTTGGTATCCGCCTCGAAGATCGGCGTGAGGTAGAGGGTGTTCACGCCGAGGCTCTTCAGGTAGTCGAGCTTGAGGGTGATGCCGGGGAGGTTGCCGCCGAAGAAGTCGAGGTTCCACTGGCCGTCCCCGTAGATCGCCTTGGCTGCGGCGTAGCCGGCGCTTCCGGGCGCGGGGAGGATGACGTTCGGGTCATAGGGAAGGCTCGACCAGCTCTGGTGGAAGGCGATCGGCACGAGCGCCGGCGCGCCCGCCGCGTTCGTGCCCACGCCCTTCTGGACGGCGGGGTTCTCGTTCAGCTGGATGTTGCCGTCGAAGAACCGGTCGGGGAAGATCTCGTAGATCACCGCGTGCTTGAGCCAGTTGGGCGTCGTCTCGGGCGCGGCGGCGGCGCGCGCCCGGCTCGCCATGGCGAGAGCGCGCGACGGCCCACCGCCCGTCATGGCGAGCGCCACGGCGGCGAGGAGCGCCGCGCCCGCGAGGGGGGCGGGACCGATGCCGTTGCGCCGTCGAGACTCAGGTCGAGGATTCGCCATGGCCCTCACCTTTCCGCGCGCCGGGGTCGGAGACGAGGATGCGGGCCGTCACGCCCGCCATCGCGATGCGGCCGGAGAGGCGCTCGCCGTCCAGGGCGTCGTGCCACTCGCCGGCCGGCAGCGAGACCTTGCCGTCGCCAGCGGCGGGCCGGGCCAGGACGAGAAGGCGGGGGCCGCCGGCGAGGCCGCGCTCGATGAGAAGCGTGCCGGCCGGCGCGGTCACGCTTCGCAAGGGCAGGCTCGCCACCCACGGGTTGGCGCGGCGCCAGTGGATGAGCCTGCGCACCAGGCCCTGCTGGGGCTGGCGTCCCGCCGCCGCCCAGGGGAAGGGCCGCCGGCAGTCGGGGTCAGGGCCGCCCTCCATATACTGCTCGTCGCCGTAGTAAAGGACCGGCAGCCCGGGCGACGCCCACTGCAGGACCTGGGCGATCTCCACGCGATCGCGCCGGCCGCGCGCCACGGTCATCGGCCTCGGCAGGTCATGGGAGCCGAAGGGCACCCAGTTGGCGCCGTGCTGGCGGCTGCCGTAGAGCGCCTCGTGCTCCAGGATGGACGCCGCGAGACGGTCCGCCGCGCGGCCGAGGAGCACGTCCTTGCCCACGGTCGAGAGCCAGGCGTAGTCGAGAACACCGGTGTAGGGCCGATCCTCCACCCACTCGGGCGCCGGCGGGAACACCTCTCCCCACAGGATGACGCCCGGCAGGCGCTCGCGTATCCGCAGCCAGCCGTCGCGCGGCATCTCGTTCGCCACGTCCAGGCGGAATCCGTCCGCGCCCTGCGCCATCCAGAAGGCGAGGATCGCGCCCACCTCGCGCTCGACCTCCGGCGTCCAGATCAGCTTGGGCAGCGACCACACCTTGTCGGCCCACGTCTCGTATGTGCCGTCCGCCAGGAAGCGGTAGCG
>JAKASY010000379.1 GCA_021817625.1 Bacillota bacterium
ACGTCCGAGGGGCTGCCGCTCGTGGGCCGCGAGCGGGAGCTCGCTATGGTCCACCAGGCGCTGAGCGCGGCCGCGGCGGGCTCCGCCTACGGCGTCCTTCTCTATGGGGAAGCCGGGATCGGTAAGAGCCGGATGGCGGAGGAAGTGCGGCTTCGCGTGCAGGCCGCTGGGGGCTTCCCTGCCTTTGCGACCGTCCTGTCCGGGCGCTCGGACCTGTCGTCGCCGTACGCGCCGTTTCTCGAGGCCCTGACCGGACCCTGGAGCGAGACGGTCAAGGCGGCGGCCGCCCTTCCCGACATCTGGCAGTCGGAGCTCGCGCGGCTCCTGCCCGACCTCGCGGCCATGCGCCCCTACCTTGCCGCGCCGCCGCCCGTCGAGCCGCCGCTGGAATGGCACCGCCTGTTCGGCGCGGTCGCGCGCCTGTTCGGGCAGCTGCCCGGGCCCATCCTCCTCACCCTGGACGACATCGATCGAGCCGACGGGGCGTCGCTCGACCTCCTGTGCCACCTCTTGCGCCACCCTCCCGCCTGCGGCCTGGCGGTTGTCGCGGCGGCGCGGGCGGGCGGCCCGGACCCCTCCGTCGAAGGCCGGCTGCGCGAGCTCGAGCGGGAGGGCCGGCTCATTCGGCTGGAGCTGTCCCACCTGCCGCTCGCCGCCGTCGAGCGTCTGGCGAGCGTGGTCGTGGGCCAAGCCAGGCGGGAGCTGGTCGAGGAGCTTCACGCCAAGACCCGTGGCAATCCACTGTTCGTGGTGGAGATCCTGCGCTTTCTGCGCGAGCAGGGAGAGGCGGTGCCGCTGGGTCAGCTGCCCATCCCGCCCACGGTCCAATTGGCCATCCGCTCTAGGCTGGATCACCTGTCGGCGGCGGCGCGAGGGCTCCTGGAGATGACGGCGGCCTTCCCCCGGGGCGTGACCCTCGAGGCGCTGGGCCGCTGCGCCGACGTGGCCTCCGACGACGGGCTCGCCGCCCTCGACGCGCTCATGTCCGCTGGCCTCTGCCGCGAGGTTGCCGACCCCGACGTGGTGCGGATCTTCGTTGCCCACGACGTCGTGCGTCAGGCGATCTGGGACGGCCTGACCCGCGCCAAGCAGACCGTGCTCAGCCGCAGGGCGTACGAGGCGCTCGAGCAGGCCGTCGGGACGCGCGACCACGGCTCACGCTCCTGGCGCACGGCCGAGCAGCTGGCAGAGCACGCGGTCGCGGCGGGGCTGTGGGACGAGGCGCTGGTCTGGCACCTGGAGGCGGCGAGGCGCGCGCGCGAGGCGCGGCTCATGGCCATGGCGGGGCGGCACCTGGACGCGGTCCTGCGCTGCCTGGACCACCTCCCGTCGCGTCCGGACCGCGTAGCCCTGGCCGTGGACACCCGGCTCGAGCTGGCCTCCAGCTTCTTCTTGGCCCATCCCGAGCGCGTGGGCGGCTGGATCGGACCCGCCAAGGCGGCCTGCGCGCAGCTGGATGATCCTGGCCGCCTTCGTCGCGTCGAGGCGGTGGAGGCGGAGCTCCTGTTCTTCCAGGGCCGTCACCGGGAGGCGCTCGACCTGGCCCATCGACTTCTGCCGGCGGCAACGGCGGCGGGGGACCGGGAGCTGCGCGTGGCGCTCCTCCGACTGATCGGCCTCTGGCTGGTCCGGCGCGGCGAGTTCGACTCCGCCATCGGCGTCTACGACAAAGCCGCTGCTGAGTGCGACGCGCGGCCCCTGGGACTGGGCGACGTCTTTGCTCATGCCTCCCAGGCGGTCTGCTATGCGGCACGTGGCGACTTGGGCACGGTCTTCTCGCGCCTTCGAGCGCTTGCGCGCCGGTGCCAGGAGGAGAACCAGGCCGCGTACGCCAGCTATGCCTTCGCGGCGCTTGCCCTGGGCGCCAGCGTGGCCGGCGACTGGCAGACGGCGGGGGGCGCCACGCGGGCCGCCATGGCGCTCGCGGCCGATTCGGGCTTTCCCCTGATGGTCTACTCGGCCAGGCTCCACCTCGGCCCGGCATTGGCGTTCGGCGAGGGGGATGTGGCGGGTGGCCTCACGGCCCAGCAGGAGACCGTGGCCGCCGGCGAACGCTCCGGCGTCTCCATGTGGCTGCCGCACGCCCAAGCCTGGCTCGGCCAGATCCTGCTCGAGGCGGGCAGGGCGGGCGAGGCGGCGGCGGCCGCCCAGCGGGGGCTCGACATCGCCGGCGACGACGGCGACCAGTACGACGTGGGCCTGTGCCTGCGCGTGCTCGGCGTGGCGGCCGGCATGCAAGGTCAGATTGCGACCGCCCGCCGCTACCTCGAGCTGGCGTTCGACCGCTTCACCGCGCAGGCCATGCGGCCGGAGATCGCGCGCTGCCACGCGGCCCTCTGCGCCGTGGCCGAGCCCCGCCGAGCGAGCCGCCACCGCTCGACCGCGGGCGCAATGTTTCGCGCTATGCACATGACGTGGGACCTCGAGCGCCTCTCAAGCGCGTGGCGACCGGCACGCCCCGGTGACGGCCTGGCCAGCCGAGATCGCTGAACCGCAGGTGCGTGAGGCCGGCGTGGCCCTGCACCCCGGGGCACGGGCTCGTTCGCGCACGTCTGGACGACAAAATGGATGGGTTTAGGCGCGGTCTAGGCGCGGCTTAGGGTCGATGCGGTAGCGTGCGCCGTGCCCGGGCGGCACGCGGGGTGGAACCACGGTGCCTCGCGGCCGTCCGCGGCAGGCAGCCACGAGGAGGCGGTCATCACATGGCGTCGCACCAAGGAAACCGAAACCACGCCAACGACGAAGCACGCGCAAGCCGCGGCACCGGGCCGCGGCTTCGGCTCGCGCGGGTGGGGGCCCGGATAGCGCCCCTGCTCGCCCTCACGCTCACCATGGGGGTGCCGCTGTCGTTTGTCGCCGTTGCCGGCGCGAGCGCGTCGGCCCAAGCCCGCCTGGCCCCGGCGGACCGGCCAGCCACACAGCCAAAGCCGCGCATCCCGGCCGCGGAGACCGCCACGTTCGGCACGATCGTGGCGATCCATGGCCAAATCCTGGCCGTGCGCCAGACAACCTTCGCGTTCTCCGTCGTTGGGGGCGAGGCCAGGATCCGGTCGCAGACCGACCACACGCTCATGGGCCGCGACGGGTCGGTCCTTCGGGTCGTCCTCGGCCCCGGCGCCCGCGTTTACGCCGGCGGCGGCTTGGCCGGGCTGCGTGTGGGCATGGCCGTCGTGATCGGCGGGGTGCCGTCCGGCCATGCGCTCATGGCCCAGTCCATCGCCGACCTGTCCTCCGGCCACATGGTCGTCGCTCACGCGCCCGTGACGGGGCCGAGTGCGATCTCTCGGTCGGCCGTCGGCAGCCGGGCCTCCGCGGCGGCGCGTCCGGTGATGCGCGGCACGGCGCTCCTGGCCGAACGCTACCTTCCCCGTCGCGCAGAGAGCGCGGCGGCGCCGCGCGCCCTGGACACGTCGTCGTCGAGCTCCACCACGTACCCGTCGTCGGCGACCGAGCAGTTCCCCGGAGCTGGGGCCGGCCCCGGCGGCTCCACCGGCACGGTGAGCACCGGCGACACCCAGTTCTTCAACTTCGGCTTCGGATATGTCGCTATTGACAGCGTGAACGCGAGCGGCGGCCTCGGCTCGTTCAACTACGACTGGCCGTTCACGTTCGGCGTGCAGGCGGCCACCCTGCAGGCGGGCCAGCCCGCCACCGTGAACATGAGCGTTACGCCCGCGGGCCTGCCGTCGTCGCCCGACTATCCGTACACAGCCGACAGCGAGTTCGGCTTCAACGTCG
>JAKASY010000380.1 GCA_021817625.1 Bacillota bacterium
GGGCAGGGCTGGGTGCGAAGACGCCAGCCCGTGGTTTGTGAGGAGGGTCATCGCGGCGCGCTGCGCATCCAGTCCGGCGGCACGGAAGTCCGGCGAGCCGACGACCCGGTCGGCCTCGCGCTCGTCGCCGAGCGGCTGGTCGAACAGCCCGAGCTCGAACTTCTCACGCAGGAGGCGACGGACCGAGCGGTCGAGGCGCTCTGCGCTGACCGCGCCCGCGCGGACGAGGTCGACGATCAGCTCCGGGCAGGCCTCACCGCCAAACTGGTCCACGCCGGCGTCGAGGATCATCCTCGCCCGCTCGGGCCGCGTCAGGTGCTCCACGCCCCAGGCGCGCGCCGGCAGCGCGCTGCCGAGCACCTCCGAGTCGGTGACAAGGCCCCAGTCGGTGCAGACGATGCCCGCGAACCCCAGCCGCTCGCGCAAGAGGCCCGTGACGACGGCGCGATTGAACGAGAACCCGACCGCATCGTACTCGGTGCCGACCGGCATGCCGTAATACGGCATGACCTGTCGCACGCCGGCCGCGATGGCCGCCTCGAACGGGCGTAGGTGGTAGGCGAAGTTGCCGCCGGGGTAGATCTGCTCGCGCCCATAGGCGAAGTGGGGGTCCTCGCCGTCCTTCTGTGGACCGCCGCCGGGGAAGTGCTTGACCATCGCGGACACCCAGCGCCCGGGGAGGTCCTCCC
The DNA here is from genome assembly GCA_021817625.1 of Bacillota bacterium. The sequence continues at coordinate 690 of JAKASY010000380.1, forward strand.
GCTGTAGGCCGCGGATGTAGGCGACGGCGAGGCGCGAGCTCAGGTCCGCGTCTTCGCCGAAGGTGCCGGCGATGCGCGACCAGCGCGGCTCCGTGGCCAGGTCCACCTGAGGGTGAAGGGCCACCCGGATGCCGACGGCGACGTACTCTTGCCGGACGGTGTCAGCGAACCGTCCGACCAGCGCCTCATCACCGATCGCCGCGAGGCCCAGCGCCTCGGGCCACTGCGAGAAGCAGCTGGCCTCGGCGCCCACGCCGGGCGTCCGGGTGAACGCGTGGCGCGGGTCGGTCGAGAAGGTTACGGGCATGCCCAGGCCGGTTCGCAGCGCCAGCCGCTGCACCTCGTTGTGCCAGCGCGCGAACTCGCCCGGCGTGGCGGTCGACCCGTGCAGGTTGAAGTGGGACATGCGGCGCCTCACGATCATCTCCTCCAGCGACGGGTGACCGTGCCACCCCTCCGATATCGCTCCCACCGGCACCGCCGTGTGGAACAGGAGGCCGGCCTTGTCCTCCAGGCTCATGCGGGAGACGAGGTCCTCGACCCGACGCTCCACGCGCTCGCCCGGATTGCGGTACAGGTGGCCCTGCGCCTCGCTTGTCGCCATCGTCAACGCCCCCATCGTTCGCGTCGCGCCTCGGCCCGGTGGCTGGCGGCCAGTCCCCAGTTCAGGCCTCAACCCTACTGTCTCACCCCGACGCGCGAGCGGGGAGATGTCGCCCCGACGCAGGCGGACCGCCCCCTCAGCACTTCGGCTTGGGGGCGGCCACGCCGGGTCGCCGCTCAGGTCATGCGCCGTCGCGGGCGTGCGCGTCCGCGTTCGCGTGGATGGCGTCGCGAACGTAACCGGCGAGCCCCGGCGACACCTCCTCGTAGCCGGCCGCGAAGCGCGGGTCGGCCACGTACATGTCGCCGAGACCCCTATGCATCGCGTAGCCGCACGGATAGAACCAGCGCTCGATGTGGGCGCGGTGGCGCTCGGCGAGGTCCGTCGCCTGCCGCGCGGTCGGGGCCACGCCCCTTGCCTGAGCCGCGGCGAACGCCCGCCTCAGGCCGGTCTCCTCGTCGCGGATGCGGATCCAGTCCGCCTTGCGGTAGTGCGCCGTGCGCCGTCGCGACTCAGCCCACGCCTCGCTGGCGCCGTACCGCCGCTCCGCCTCGTCGGCATAGTCGGCCGGGCTCGCCGGCCCGAACACCTCGAGCATCTCCTCGGGCGTGAGCTGGATGCCCATCTTGCGCGCCTCCATCATCTTCTGCACGGCGGCGGCCATCGAGCGGAGCTGCACGATCCGCGCCTCGAGAAGGGCGTGCTGGCGGCGCAGCGCCTCCATCGGGTCGGCCCCGGACTGTGCCAGCATCGGCCCGATCTCCTTGAGGCGAAAGCCCATCTGCCGGTAGCACAGGATGCGCTGCAGCCGCTCGACGTCGTCGTCGGAGTAGGTTCGGTAGTCGGAGGCGGTGCGGGCGCTCGGCCGGAGAAGGCCGACCCCGTCGTAGTGGTGCAGGGTGCGCACCGTGATGCGGGCGAGGCGCGGCACCTGTCCGACCGAGTAGCCCACGTCACCACCTCCGGGCCCAGGGTGCGCCATCACGCAGCGTGAGGGTCAAGGGCCGGACCCTGCCGCCACCGCGGCCGGACCACGGCCCGCGCACGCCCAGGGTCGGGCGTGCCGAGCGCCGCCGCTCTGCGGGTCGAGGCCAGGTCAGGAGTACGTGATGCGCGGGTCGAGGAGGGCATACGAGACATCCACGACGATGTTCACGACGACGATGGCGATGGCCGCGAACGTCGCGATGGCGAGGATCGTGGGGATGTCGAGGTTCGCGATCGACTGCACGGTGAGGTAGCCGAGGCCCGGCCGGGCAAACACCTGCTCGACCATGATCAAGCCGCCCAGGAAGCCGCCCAGGTCGAGGCCCATCTGCGCGACGAACGGGATGAGCGCGTTCGGCAGGATGTGGCGCAGGAGCACCACCGTCTCGCTCACGCCCTTGGCGCGCGCGATGCGCACGAAGTCCTGGTGCACGAGCTCGATTAGGCTCGTCCGCAGAAGGCGCGCGTAGACGCTCGCACCGGTGAGGCCGATCGTGAAGGCGGGGAGGATGTAGAACTTCACGTTCAGGTAGCCGCCGAACGTGCCGAACGGCAGGACGCCCCGGGTGGACCTGGCCGAACTCGTACAGGAGCAGCACCCCCAGCCGGAACACGGGCACCGAGTAGCCGACGAGCGACACCACCATGATCATCCGGTCCTACACCGTGCCGCGCTTGACGGCCGAGAAACGCCGACCGGGATGCCGACCACCAGCTCGGCCAGGAGGGCGGCGACCGCGAGGGCGGCCGTCTTGGCGGCGTGCGGCCAAAGCAGCGCGTTCTCGGACACCCCATAGTAGTAGGAGACGCCGAAGTGGCCGACCGCGACGTGCTTGAAGTAGATCCAGAACTGGTCCCGGAGCGGCAGGTTGAGGCGGAGCCCCTTGTCCAGGTTGGCGATCGACTGCGCCGACGCGTGGGCGCCGAGGACCGCGCGCCGGGTTGAGCTCGTCGCTGCCCAGCGGGAAGCCGAGGCTCGGGCCGACGGCCTGGCCGAGGGCGTTCACCGCGCTGGGGTAGTGGCAGTTCGGATTTCTGGGCGCGATCTCGGGCGCGAACACGGCCATGGCCACGAGGGCAACGATCGTGACCATGGCGGCCATGGTCCAGGGATTGCGGGCAGAGCGGCTGGGGCCAGGCGGACCGGGCTCGGATGGATCTCCCGGGTGTCCGCCGGCTGCGGCGCCGCGGTGGGTGGGAGAGGTCGATCGCCACGGCTGTCCCGGTCCAAAACACTTGACAGCTTCGCACACAGCCCGACGGGCTCGTGCTTGTCGCCATGGCCCTCCCCGTGACCAGGCTCTCGATCCTTTCGGACTCGGATTCGCCCCTTGCGGGACTCGAGGGAAGGGAGGACTGGGCCCGGGTGTCCCACCCGGTTCCGAGCGGCCCTTCGGCCTCGCGCCGAGACTCGGAGCACCTCGCGCGCATGCCCGGACGATCTGTGCCACCCT
>JAKASY010000381.1 GCA_021817625.1 Bacillota bacterium
GCTAGGCTCTCCCCCCTTGCGGCAGGCACCAGGTAGCGCCGCTTCTGCTCATCCGTGCCGAACAGGTGCAGGGCGCCCTGTCCGAGCGATATGGCAGCCACATAGGAGAGCGCGGTCGAGGCGCAGGCGCGCGCGACCTCCTCGGCCGCAAGGGCGTAGGCGATCGTGCCCGCGCCGCTGCCCCCCTCCTCCTCCGGCACGGTAAGGCCCATCAGCCCAAGCTCGCCTGCCCGCCGGAGCAGGGAGGGGTCGAAGTGGCCCGTGCTGTCCCTCTCGGCCGCTCCGGGGGCGAGCTCGGCCTGCGCGAACTGGCGCGCTGTCTCCTGGATCAGCCGGTCGCTCTCGTCCAGCGCAAAGTCCGTCGCCGGTCCTCCTCCGTCTCAAACGCTTGGGTCCGCCAATCGGCGTCCGGGGCCGGGCGTGCGCCCGGCCCCGTCGCCCTCTACTCCTCCGCCATGAACTGCTCGATGTAGCTGCGAGGCGGCGGCCCGCTCGCAAGGGCGCGCGGCGCCGGCGTGAGCACGACGGCCGCCATGGCCGCGACGAAGAAGGCCAGGAGGAAGCCCACGACGACGGCGGCCAGCGACGGCGCGGTGATCAACGCCCACCCCAGCAGAACGATCGGGATCATGGACGCGCAGGCCAGGACCGCCCCCACCACGAACGACGGATTCGCCCGCGACTGCGCGAAGGCGCGGCGCAGCCCCTGGCCCACCGCCATGTAGTCCAGGTAGGTCGGCGTGAAGCCGAATCCCATAAGGAGCGCCACCACAAGACCGGCGATCTTGAGCGTGACCAACCGATGCGTCCCCTCCCCGCCGGCGCGCCGGCGACGTGTCGTACTGTGCGCTCTTGGCGACCAAAGTGTAGCATAACGCCCGAAGCCGGCGGCCATGGGCGCCGGTCCGGTGTCGGGAGGAGGCGAAGGCGGCATGGCAGCGGTGCTGGACGCCCTAGCCCTGAGCGCCGGGGCCGCGGCCGCCCTGAACCCCTGCGGCGTCGGGCTCTTGCCTACCTACCTCGCGTTCCTCCTGGACCGACCGCCGCCCCGGGCATGGCCCACGGCCGCGCTCGAGGGCACGGCTGCGGGCGCCGCCATGACACTCGGACTGCTCATCCCCTTCGCCCTCCTCGCCGCCACGTTCGGCAGCGTGGCCGGCTGGATCGGACCGCACCTGAGCACGATCGGCGCGCTCCTCGGCCTCGCCGTCGCGGCGTGGGGAGCACTCCTCCTCGCGGGCCGCGATCGCTTTGCCCTCTTCGTGCCGGTGCGCGCGCCCGCGCTCACGAGCCGCGGCCCGCTCGCGCTGGTCGCCTACGGCGTGGTCTTCGCTCTTGTGTCCCTCGGCTGCACCTTCCCGGTCTTCCTATCTCTCCTCCTCCAGGCGACGACCGCCGGCGGCGCCGCCGCCGGCGCCTCCGTGGTCCTGGTATATGCCCTGGGCATGGGCGCAGTCGCGACCGCGCTCGCCGTCGCCGCACGCCTCGCCCACGCCGCCGCACGCCGACTCGCGGCGCGCGCCGCCGCGCTCTCCCATCGCCTCGCCGGCGCCGTGATGGTGCTGTCCGGCCTGTTCGTCGCTGCCTACTTCCTCTTCGGCCTCGCCCTGGGCTGAGCGCCTCAGCCGCTGGTCGCGTGCGCCCGGGCCGCGGCGACCAGGGTGCGCAGGTCGACGAGCCCGGTGTGGCGCCAAAGCACGGCGCCCCCACGCCCGACGAGCACAACCGTGGGCAATACCCCCACGGCAAAGGCGTCGGACGCCTTGCCGGCGCTGTCGAGGGCCACCGGGAACGTGAGGCCCGCCGCACGTGCGAACCGTCGCACGTAGGCCGTCGAGGGCTCGGCCACCCGCAGGTCGACGGCCACCAGCGGCGGCAGGCCGTCGCGCGGCGCCAGTCGCTGGTACTTCTTCATGGTTGCCATGTCGAGCGCGCACGCGTGGCACCAGGTGGCGAAGAAGTCGAGCATGGTCACGCGCGCGCCGAGCTGGACACTGCCGCTGCCGCCACCGGGCTCGAGCGTCGCCAGCCGCAGAGTGCGCGCCGAAGCGCCGCCGGCCGTCGGAGCGAGGCGAACGCCGGCGTCGGCGGCCGTGGCCGCCTGCGCGGGCGTGAGCAGGGGGAGGTGCGGCAGGCCGACACGCACGGCAAGGGCGACGGCCAGGCCCGCAGCCCACGCGCACACCGCAGCCCACAGCGCGAGTCGAAGCCTGGGCACGGCCCTCCCCCTCTCAGCCCTAGGCTGCCCGGCGCGCCCTAACCGCCAACGATCGTCCGCAGCACGTTCTGATCGGGGCCCGGCGGGAACACCACGTAGAGCAGCAGGAACACGGCGAGCCCCGTGCCCGCCGCCACCAGCCACATGGACGCCGTCCATGGCGCGACGCGCCGGTGGCTGCCAAAGCGCCGCCTGAACGCGTAGCGCAGCGTGACGATGCCGAGGATCGCCGCCAGGGTGGCGAGCGCCACGTGCACCTGCAGAAACGCCTGGTAGGCGGTGGCGAACGCGTGGGGCCCTCCGAAGGTCGTGTCCCCGTACACCAGGGTCTTGACGGCGTAGCTCAGGAAGAAGCCGGCCGCGAGCACGCTCGTGGTCAGCATCGCCCGGCGGTGGCGCCGTATCTGGTGGTGGCGCACGCGGTACCAGCCGACCAGGAGCGAGGCGGCGCTCGACAGCATGAACGCCTCGTTCAGGTAGCCGAGGGCTAGGCTCCCCGTCATCGGCATCCTCCCCCGAGCCGACGCACGGACGAGCGCCCGGCCGCCGCGGCCCGCGACGGGCCACCCACCGGGCGCCAGGCTGCGCGCCCTACTTGAGCTTGATCAGGTAGGCGACCACGGCCTGGATCTGCGTGTTCGTCAGGCCGAGCGGAGGCATGATCGCCTGCGGGTAGATCGCCGGCGGGTTCGCGATCCACTTCGCCAGCCACGCCGGGTTGGTCGGCTGACCACCCGGCACCATCTTCGGCACCGTCTTGCCCGCCATGACCGCGTTCAGGTTCGGGCCGATCGTGCCGCCGGTGCCGTTTACCATGTGGCACGCCTCGCAGCGGCTCGTGATAATCTGCTGGGCGAGCGCCTGGCCGGTCGGTCCGGACGAGCTCTGGCCGCCCTTGCCGCTCGTCGGGGGCGTGGTCGTCGGAGGCGTCGTCGTCGGAGGCGCCGACAGCGCCGCGCTGGGCGGGCCCGGCGACAGGGAGGCGGTGATGATGAACACGCCGCCTGCGATGACGAGGGCCATGGACATGCCGAAGCCGAAGAACAGGCTGTAGAGCCGACGGCCGAGGTTCAGGTGCATGAACAGGATGGTCTGCAGGGCCACCTGGAAGGCGGCCATGAACAGGATGATGGGCAGGAGGTACGGGCGCAGCGGGATGCTCGCCCACACCAGTAGAAAGGCAATGATCGTCAGCACGACGGAGAGGCCGCCGACGATCAGGTACATCCGCATCGAGCCCGCCCTGTGCGCGCTCGCCTGCCCTCCGTCCGCGGGCACGTGGTCCATCGCTGCCTAAACCGCCTTTCCCAGCAGGTAGACGACCGAGAAGATCACGACCCAGACGACGTCGACGAAGTGCCAGTACAGGCCCATGACACCGACCTTCGTCAGGCTCTCTCGGGCGAACTGCGGCTTGAAGGAGTAGAAGAGCAGCGAGGTGATCCAGAACAGGCCGAAGGTGACGTGCATGGCGTGGAAGCCGAAGAGCGTGTCGAGGGGC
>JAKASY010000382.1 GCA_021817625.1 Bacillota bacterium
CATGGCAGACGGGCGTCGTGGCGTCCGAAGACCCCCGACGCGCCGCGTCAACGTCCGGGCCCGGACCAGGGGGCCGGGGTCCGCCGGTGAGCCGCGCGGACGCACCAGCCCGCATCGCGGTCTTCGACCTCGACGGCACCTTGTATCAGAGCGACGACCTCTACCGACGGTTCGCCGTCGTGTTGGCGGGCGGCATGGAGGAGCGTGCACGCCAGGAGTACCTCCGCCTGGTCGAGCAGTTCCTTGCCCACGCGGAGGTGCCGGTGGGCGTCGAGGCCCCCTCCGACTGGTCGATGGTGGCCAGGCTGGCGGAGGCGCGCATGCCTGCGGATCCCGCGCGCCGCAGTGCCCTGTGGGACGTCGCGTATCGGCAGGCGCGCACGGACCTGCTGAGCGGCGCCGTTCGTGCCGTCGTGCGCAGGTGCCTGCCCGACATGCTTTCTGCCCTCCGGGCGGACGGCGCCGTCCGGGTTTGCGTGGTCACGAACGGACCCGAGGCCGAGGCCAAGGCCCTGATTGGCCAGCTCGGCCTGGGTGCGAGCGTGGACGCCGTCGTGGCCGGGGCGGGCAAGCCGGATGGCCTCGCGCTGGCAGTGGGCCGCGTGTGCGCGGGCGGCGCCTCGCCAGCGCCGGTTCACGTCGTGTCCGTCGGCGACAACTGGGACAACGACATCGCGCCGGCGCTGCGCGAAGGCTGGCTCACCGGCTACGTGGCGCCCCGTGTCGCCCGGCGCATGCCCTCGACCTGGCAGGCGCCAACGCTCGACGGCCTCGCGGACAGCCTCCTGGCCTGGCGGAGGGGGCGCACGGCCATCGATCCGGGCCAAGGCTCGACACCTTAAGCCGACCTTAACATCCACTCTCTACGATCGGTATTGGGTGGTGCCCGTGGGCGTGCATCGGCTCCGACATGCCCACTGCGCACCGTGCCCGAGCCGTTCAAGAGGGGGACTGTACCGGTGAGGGACGCGCGACGGTGGCTGACGCTCGGCCTACCACTAGTCGTGGCCGGCACTCTTGTCGCTGCATCGGGATTCGTGGCGGCGCGCCCGCACGCTCGAGCGACCAGCGCGAAGGTGGTCGACATCACCTACTGGGCTGGGCACGCATCGGGCGCCCTGCATGCGGCGGTCGTCGCCGAGGTGGCGTGGTTCAATCGGACCCATCCCGGCATTCACGTCACGTTCCACGACATCGGCGCCAGCCACCACGGCCTCGCGGCGTTCGAGGCCGGCCAGGCGCCGAACGTCGGCATGGTGAGTTCGTATATCGTTCCCCAGCTCGCGAACGCTGGCGCGATCGCCAACCTCAAGCCCCTGATCGCGGGCAGGAACGGCTTCACCGCGAGCCAGATCCACGCCGACTACTACCCGGCCGTCTGGTCGGACATGCAGGGCCCCGCGGGCAAGCAGTACCTTCTGCCGCTGGAGAAGAAGTCGCTCGTCGTCCTGTACTACAACGCGAACCTGCTGAAGCGGGCGGGCATCTCCTCGCCGCCTCGCACGTGGGCACAGGTGGGCGCGGACGCGGCGAAGATCACGGCCCTCGGCTCGAAGTACCACGGCATCGCCTGGACGCCGTCCCTCCGTCAGTTCTTCGACATCGCCGTGGCGGACGGTGGCCAGGTCTTCGGCGCGGGCAGTCCGCGCAAGTCGTTCTCCCTGGTCAACGCCGGGGCGGAGCAGGCCCTGTCGATGCTGCGCTCCTGGGTGAAGTCCGGCTCCATGATCCTCACCACGGGCTACCAGTACCAGCTGGACTTCGGCACGGGCGACGTCGGCATGCTGATCGACGCCTCCGCCGGCTACACATACGACTACGGATCGGTCGGCGGCAAGTTCGTCATGGGCGGCGTGTCGGCTCCTGCAGGGACCACCGCGCACTCCGCCCAGTACATCAACGGCGCCTCTCTCGTCCTGTTCAACGACGGCACCGCCGCGCAGCGCGCCGCCGGCTGGACGTTCATGAAGTGGCTCTCGTCGCCCGCGGTCAACGTGTACTGGGATGAGCACACGAACTACCTTCCGCTCGGGCCGGCGGAGTCGGCCATGATGAAGGGCTTCTACGCAAAGCACCCGGCGCTCGCGGCCAGCTTCTCGAACCCGGCGCACTGGTGGTACAAGCCTCGCGTCCCGGCCGCGGCCAACTACGAAGCGGCCAAGAGCAACATGGAGTCGCCATTCACGAAGGCCCTGCTCGGCCAACTGAGCGTGGTCGCCGCCCTGAGGCAGATGAGCCAGGTCGGCACCCAGTATCTCTCCGGCAGCGTTCGCGGCTGAACTGGCCGCTATGGCTGCCCGCGCCGGTAAGTCCACCTGCCGGCGCGTCCCCATTGGTGGGATAGAGAGGGGTGAGGGGATGGCATCTGCCCAGGTCGTGGCCTCGGAGCGCGTCGCATACGCACGGCGCGCGGGCCGTCGCGGCGACCTAGGGCGGGCAGCGCTCATGCTCCTGCCTGCCATGGCGCTTCTCCTGGTCTTCGTCTATGCGCCCGCCGCGATGTCCCTGGCCCTGGGCTTCTTCCACTACCACCTGTTCGGCGCGCCCAGCCAGTTCGCGGGGCTTTCAAACTTCGCCTCAGCGCTCACCTATCCGGTGTTCTGGCTGGCCGTTCGCAACACCCTCCTGTTTGCGGCCATGATGGTGCCGACCACGGTCGTCGGCTCCCTTCTCATCGCCGCGCTCATCGCGAGCGAGGGCAGCCTCTTCACGTGGGTCCGAACGGCGGTGCTCCTGCCGTACATCACCCCCGTCATCGCGACGTCGATCGGCTGGCTGTGGATGTTCAACCCCCAGTACGGCGTGCTCAACATGGTGCTCGGCGCCCTGCACATCCCGGCCTCGCAGTGGCTCCTGAGCCCGTTCTGGGCCCTTCCGTCCGTCGCGATGTACACCCTCTGGCACGGTCTCGGATTCGACGTGGTCGTGATGCTCGGAGCGCTCTCAAGCGTGCCGTCGAGCGTGGTCGAAGCCGCTCGGGTCGACGGCGCGAGTCGCCTTCGGGCGCTCTGGCGCGTCGTGGTGCCGCTCGTCAGCCCATCGCTCTTCTTTATCGCTGTCGTTACGACGATCGGGTCGCTCCAGGCGTTCTCGCAGATCTACGCCTTGTCCGGTGGCCAGGGCGGCCCGGAGTACGCGACAACCACGACGATGCTGCTCGTCTACCAGACGGCCTTCCAGTACTTCCACCTGTCGTATGCGTCCACCATGGTGTTCTTCCTGGTCCTGCTCATTCTGGCGTTCACGGGCCTTCAGGCGCTCGTGGCACGGCGGCTGGTGTTCTACCAGTGACCCGGCCGCCGGTCGCAGCGAACCGACGCCTACCGCGGGCATCCACGGTGGTTCGCGCCGTCGTCGCCCTCGCCGTCGCCATCGTCTTCATCGCGCCGCTCTACATTGCGTTCGTGACCTCGCTGGACACCGCCGCCCACGTCTTCGTCTTCCCGCCCCACCTCATTCCGGACTGGAACTTCTCACCGTACGTCCGCGTGTGGCACATGGGCCGCTGGATGATGTACCTAGGGAACACCGTGTTCATCACATCCGTCACCATCGCAATCGCCCTCGCCACGACGGTCCTGGCCGCGTACGCCCTGTCCTTCCTGAAGTTCCGGGGTCGCGAGGCGGTATTCATCCTCATCCTGGTCGTGCTCATGATCCCGGGCGAGGCGCTGCTCATTCCGAACTATGTGGTCCTC
>JAKASY010000383.1 GCA_021817625.1 Bacillota bacterium
CGCCGACCGGACGCGCCTGCACACCGGCCACGCCCTCGTGCTCATGGTGTCGATCGGCCTGGTCAGCCTCACGCTCTTCAGCGCCGTCCACCACGCGCCCCTCGTGCTCTGGATGGCCCTGGCCCTCGGCATGGGGGCCATCGGCTGGAACGCGCTCGTTCTGCAGTGGGCGGCGGAGCGCGCCCCGGCCGGCGTGCAGGCGACGGCGATGGGCGTGTCGGGCACCGGCGTGTTCCTGGGCGCGACGATCTTCCCGCCCGTGTTTGGCGCGGTGTCCGCCGCGACATCGCTCCCGATCGCGTGGCGCAGCGTGGCATTCCTCTACGCCGCGGCGCTCGCAATCGTGCTCGTGACGATGCGCCGCTCGGCGGCCTCGGCGCGGGCCGCCGCCCAGGCACCGGCGGCGGCCGGCGCGCCCTAGGGCCCTTTCGGGCAGCGCCTAGTGCTGCGGGCTTCGGCCCGGCTGTGGCGCGCTGCTCGGTGTGGCCTGCGGCCGAGCAATGCCTGCGGGCCCCGGCTCGGGCCGCTCGGCGCCGGCCTGCAGCCAGAACGAGACCAGGACCACGCGCATGTCGTGCATCTCACGTACGAGCTCGCGCAGGACGGCCTCCTGGGCGCGCAGCGCGTCCACCACGGCGGGGTCGGCGACCAGTAGGGGCTCCTCGGGGGCAACGGGAGGCGCCGCGGCCGACGGTGAGGCGGCCACCGGGGCGATGTGCCCGGCCGCGGCCGACGCGAGCGCGGCCGGCGCGGTCGGCGGCGCGGCTCGGAGGGTCGCTTCGCTCATGGCCATGGCCCAGTCGACGAGGCGGTAGAGGATGTACAGGGCGAAAAGGGCCGCCGCGGCGATCAGGGCGAAGCGGCTGTGGACGAACAGGAGGGCGTAGCCGACGTACGGGATGAGCGCGACCATCCGGCCGACGACATCTCCGGTCGGGATGAGAAACTGCTCGGGTGCGCGGTTGTGGTCGCCGCGGGTGTGGATCCAGCGATCGCCCGGGCGGCCGCCGACCGCCACGATGCGGTGGAGGATCAGGGGCTCGTAGCCGTACATGCGCTCGTCGACGGGCGGCACGCGGGCCAGCACGATCTCGCCCTTGTGCAGGGAGGCGGCGGGGACGGCCGCGATCACGGCCACCTCGCCCGGCAGGATGGTCGGGTACATGCTGCCGCCGAGCGTGGCGTAGAACGGCCACCAGACGTGGAGGGAGAGGCGGAGGGCGAGCCACGCGCCAGCGATCAGGGCGAGGGCGGCGGTGGACAGCCAGCGCTGAGGGCGCGGCCAATGCGCGGCGCCGTCGCGCCTTGGGCGCGGCGGCTCCTCGTAGTGGAAGTCGGAAAGCCGGACCGGCCCGTCCACCGGGCCCTACTGGCCGTGCACCTGGAGGCGCAGGTCGAGGTTGGTGAGCGAGGTCTGCTGGCCCTGGGGCGCGTGGCCGGGCGTGACGATCGAGGCCAGGACGTAGAACACCGACTGGCCCGATGGCAGGCCCGCGATGACCGCGCCGGTCGTGTGCCCCTGGTACCTCCTGGTCGGCGCCTGGAGGACCGCCCAGCTGTTCGAGGCCGGCGCCAGGCAGGCGACCGCGGTCGCGGGCTGCGTCACGTCGTACCAGGCCTGCTGGCTGAACGGGTCGGCGGCGGTCGTGCAGGCGCTGGACGACGCCACCGGGTAGTAGAGGCCCACGATGATCGCCGCGTTCGGGTTTTGCAGCACGGCGGACGCGTCCTGCGGGTCGAGCCAGTTGACGATCACGGCCGCCGTGTTGGAGTCCGTCGGTACGGCGACGTCCACGTAGGCGATCTCCTGGCCGGCCACGACGCTCGCGCGCCCCTCTGGGATCGTGAAGCCCGTCGCCGTGGGTACGACGTCGAAGGGCGCGCCCGTGACCCCGCCGGCACCGGCGACGGGCTGGATCGAGGTGCTGGCGATGCCGGAGGCGTCGAGGTAGGCGGCCACGCTGCCGGCGAGGACGAGAGCACAGACCGCGAGGAACACCGCGCGCGCACGGCGGCGCCGGCCGGTCGGGGCGGCGGCCTCTACCGCTGCCATCGAGGGCTAGCCGACCGTCTGGGTCGAGACGTAGAAGTCCGGCGAGAGCGACCATGTCAGGGCGGAGCCGCCGCTCGGCAGCGTCGCCTGGAACAGGTAGAAGGAGCCGTCGTCGCCGTTTGTGTTGGCGCTGTCGTAGGGGATCTGGATCTCGTAGGTGCCGCCGCCCGGCACCTCCCAACTGGCCGTGTTGTCGGTCAGGGTGAGGAGGGTGGGGGAGGTGGCGCTCAGGGTCGTCGTGTCGGACAGCGTGGCCGGGATCCACGTGCCACTGCTCGTGGTCGTGTTCCACGACCACTCGTAGAGGTTCACCGGCAGGTTGAAGTAGCTATAGGCGCCGTTCAGGGCCGGCGTGTTCGTGATTGCGAGGTTGATGATGACATTCGATGCGCTCGTCAGGCTGCTGGCGTTCACGATGGCGACGTCGCCGGCGGCGACCACGCTGACCGGGGTGTCGGTCTGGGGCACCCACATGCCCGACGTCTTGGCGCTGGCGGTACCGGAGGCCGCCCAGGTGGTGGGGTTCGACGCGCTGGCCGTGCCGCTCAGGGCGGTGCCGCCAAGGTTGATCGACACCCCCGCGGACGTCGAGGCGGTGATCGAGGTGCTGGCCACACCGCTCGAGTCGAGGAAGGCGTATGAGGTCGCCGCCACGATGGCCAGGCCGACGGCAAGGGCGCCGACGCGCAAGAGGCCACGCCGGCGGGCGGGTGCGATGGCGGGCATCACGGCCACCCGTTCCACTCCCTCAAGGGCAAGACTAGGGCAGGTTGACTATACCTGCGCTGCCAGCAATCTGCAAGAAGTGTCAACTATCTCCTACATTGGCGCATATTTGACAAACCGATTCGGCCGGCGCGCGGCTCGTACCTGGGCAGGAGACCCAGGCGGAGGCGCGAAGCGTCCCCACCGGCGTGAAAGTGGAAAGGGGGCTCGTCGTGACGCGCGATGTCGTGAGGTCCCTGGCGACCGGGGTGCTGGTCGCCCTGTGCGTGTACGCCGCGGCCGACATCGTGCTCGCCTTCCTGCCGCCCCACTACAGCCTCGTATCGAACGCCGAGAGCGACTACGGCGTGGGGCCATTCGCCTGGCTGATGGACGCCAACTTCGTGCTGCGGGGGCTTCTGTCCATCGCGCTCGCCGCTGCTCTGGTCGGTGCCGTGCCTGCGGCGCGGCGGGGCGCGCGCCGGATCGGCGCCGCCCTGATCGCCCTTTGGGGCGCGTGCTCCCTGCTGCTCGCGCTCTTCCCGACCAGCCTGGAGGGCGAGCCCCTCTCGCCCAGCGGCCGCGTCCACCTCATGCTCGCGGCGCTGGCATTCGCCGCCGCGGCCGTGGGGGAGGGTGTGCTCACGGCGGACCTGGGTGGCGTCCCGGGTTGGGCGGGTAGGCGCCGCCTCCTAACCGGCGTCGCTTGGGCGGTGTGGCTCTTCTTCCTCCTGAACGCCGTCGCGTTCGGTGGGCTCGCGCCCCGACACGGCCTCGGGCGCTTCGACGGCCTGACCGAGCGCCTGTTCCTGCTCTCTGCGCTTGGCTGGATGGCCGTCGTGGCACTGGCCATGCGCCGGACCGCGCAGGGCCTCGAGGCAACTGGGACCACGACGCCCGGGCCGGCCTGAACGCCGCGTGCCCGG
>JAKASY010000384.1 GCA_021817625.1 Bacillota bacterium
CGGCCCAGCTGCCGAGCGGCAGGCCGAAGGCGACGCCGAGGAGCATGCCGCTCACGACCAGGAGCAGGGAGTTCGGCAGGTACTGGCCGATGTTCTGCAGGACGGGCTCGTGGGTGTCGATCGAGACGCCCAGGTTGCCGTGCAGCAGGTCGCCCATGTACCGCCAGTACTGGACGGGGAGCGGCTGGTTGAGGCCGAGGAGGACGCGCGCCCTGGCGATCTCCGCCACGGTGGCGCGCGCCCCCACCCACTGGGCGGCGGGGTCGGACGGCACCACCCGCGCCACCACGAAGGTCACGAGCGTGAGGCCGAACAGCACCGCCGCCGCCAGCACCAGCCGCCTAGCGACGTAGGCGGCCAACGGCGTCTAGCCCCTCTCGTGCACGTTGTACCAGAAGACGACGTTCGGGTAGGACGGGTTGTCCACGAAGCCGACCAGGTGGCTCGAGATGGCGCGCTCGTACTTCTCGTCGAACATCGGCACGACGGGGTAGGCGGCCATGATCAGCTGCTGGGCCTTCTGGAAGTCGGCGGTGCCCTTCTTGATGGAGACGCCGGCGGCGATGTTGCCCTGGTCGATGTAGTGGTCGACCTGGCTGTTGTAGAAGTAGGACATGTTGAAGTTGATCGTCTTCTCGGAGTGGAACATGTTGTAGAGGAAGCTGTAGGGGCTCGTGTAGTCCGGCCACCAGTACATGAGGAAGATTCCCTGGCGCCGGCTGGGCGACGGCGACTTGGCGAGGCTCCACTGCGACGTCCACGGCATGCCCTGGACCTTGATGTGCACGCCGACCTTGGCCGCCTCGGCCGCCCACAGGGCCGCCGCGTTCGCCTCATTCTGGTCGCCCGCCGTATAGGTGAGCGTGGTCGTGAAGCCCTTGGCGTAGCCGGCCTCGGCGAGGAGCCTCTTCGCCTGCGCGAGGTTGGGCACGGCGGCGGCGGGCAGGCTCGCGTCGTGTCCCCACAGGCCGACGGGCACCGGCCCGTGCGACACGGTCGCCATGCCGTGCATGACGTCGGACACGACCTGCTGGCCCGGGTAGGTGTCGAACAGCGCCTGGCGCACCTTCACGTTCGTGAACGGCGCCTGCTGGGTGTTGAAGAAGCCGATCAGGTCCTGGAACGAGGGCGTCACGTCGATGCGGACGTTCGGGTTGTTCTTCATGCTGGAGAAGTCGCTCGTCGAGAGGACGTCGACGTAGTCCGCCTGCCCGCTCTCGATCATCTGGGCGCGCGTCGAGTCCTGGTTCACGTTCTCGAAGATGACCTTCTGGAAGTGCTGGCCCTTCCAGCCGCCCCAGTACTTCGGGAAGGCCTTGAGCACGAGGGTGCCGCCCGAGTAGCTCTGCATCTCGTACGGGCCGGTGCCGTCCTCGTGCTGCTGGTTGAACCAGTTCTGGCCCTTCTGCTTGAGGATCTTCGTGTCGAAGATGAACGAGCCGTAGGGGCTCGCGGCGATCAGGTTGAGCGGCGACGGGTACTTGAGCTGGAAGACGACCGTCCACTCGTTCGGCACGCTGATGCTCTTCACGGCGCCCCAGATGTAGGAGGCGCCCTGGCCGAGCTGGATCGTGCGCTCGATCGAGGCCTTGACGTCCGCCGCCGTCATGAGGTCGCCGGAGTGGAAGTACACGCCCTTGCGGATGTGGAACGTCCATGTGAGATGGTTCGGCGAGCTCGAGTACGACGTTGCAAGCACGTCGGTGAACTTGCCGTTGACGGGGTTATAGCGCAGGAGCGTCTCGTACATGTTGTTCATCGCGATGATCTCGTTCGAGAAGTCGGTGGACGGATCCCAGCCGACCATGATCTCGCTCGCGCTGACATATACGCCGACCTGGGCCTGGCCGATCGTGCGGTGCTTGGTGGCCGCGGCCGCGCCGCCGCCGAGCGCCGCGGTGGTGAGGAGGCCGAGCCCGAGCAGGGACGGCAGGAGGAATCCGCGCTTCACACCGTGTCACCCCTTCGTTTTCGCGCGCCCGCCGCGCAGGAAGCGAACGCCTGCGACAGCCGCGCGTCGTGACCCCGAGGGTTCGGCTCGGGCACGCGCTTCCCCTGCCGCGCGGCGGCGCTCGACAGCGGGCGCGTACGCGGGCGCCGAGGTCGCGCCCGCCGCCTCGGCCGCGCGCGGAAGACCGAAGGCGGCGACGGCCGCGGCGAGCGCGCGATCGCGGTCGCGCCGGCACATCCTTCCGCCGCGCTCTGCCGCGTCGGCGCGTGCCGTTCTACAATGGGACAAGCCCGGCCCGAACGGGAGGTAGGTCTTGTTGCGGCGGCTGCGCCGGCGAACCGTGGTGCTGGGCATCGTCGGTGCCCTCGCGCTCGTCGCGCTCGTCCTGCGCCTGGGCGACCTCACCATCGTCCAGGGGCCGACGCTGCATGCCTACGCCGTGTCGGAGCGCTCGCGCACCGTGACGGTGCCCGCGCTGCGCGGCCAGATCGTGGACGCCGAGGGCCACCTCCTGGCCGGGAACATCGTCGACGACGACGTGAGCGTCGCGCCCAAGGCGCTCACCGCTGCCGACGTGGGCGCCCTGGCCGGCGCGCTTGGCACCACGCCAGCCGTGCTGCGCGCGCGCATGAAGCGGGGCACGCCGCTCTACGCGCTCGTGGCCGTCGACGTGCCCGACAGCGTCGGCACGCGCGTCGCCAACTTGAACCTGCCGGAAGTGGTGGTGTCGCCGAGCGGCCAGCGCACCTACCCCAACGGCAGCCTGCTCGGGCCGATCCTGGGCTTCGTGGGCGCCCAGGGCCAGGGCCTCGCGGGCCTCGAGTACGAGTACAACAAGGTGCTCACCGGCACACCCGGCGTGACCACCGAGCAGGTCGACGCCGGCGGCAACGTCCTCGCCTCGATGCCGGAGAAGGTGACGCCGCCCAAGCCCGGCGATACGCTGCACCTGACGATCGACCGCACCCTGAGCCAGTTCGCCCAGGAGGTGCTCGACGCCGGCATCCGCAAGACGCACGCCAGGGACGGCCGCATCGTCATGCTCGACCCCCAGACCGGCGCCGTCCTGGCGGTGGCCCAGTACCCGTCGGGCAATCCCAACGACCCGGGCGCCGGCCCGGCCCGCGGCTGGACCGACCAGGTCGTGCAGGATCTCTATCCGCCCGGCTCGACGTTCAAGCCGGTGACGGCGGCCGGCGCCCTGCGCGACGGCGTGATCAGCGAGAGCTCCACGTGGTACGACCCGGGCTACAAGGTGATCGACGGCGTGGTCCTGCACGGCTGGGAGTACCCGGGCAGCTTCGGCCGCGTCGGCCTGACGCGGGCCTTCCAGGTCTCGTCGGACATCGCCTTCATGGACATCGGCCTGGCGATGGGCACGCAGCGCTTCTACCAGAACCTCAAGCTCTTCGGCCTCACGCAGGCGCCGCCGATCGACCTGCCTGGCGCCGCCGCGCCGCTCGTCCTGGCCGAGAGCCGCGTGCACCCCATCGACCTCGCGAACGAGGCGTTCGGGCAGACGAACATCTTCTCGGCCCTGCAGCTCGCGCTGGCCGACAGCACCGTGGCGAACGGCGGACTCCTCGTGCAGCCCCACGTGGTGTCGGAGATCACGGCGCCCGACGGACAGGTCGTCGAGCGCTTTGGCACCCACGTCATCCGCCGCGTCATGCCCACGTGGGCGGCGCAGGACATCCTCAAGGGCATGGAGGCCGTGATCAC
>JAKASY010000385.1 GCA_021817625.1 Bacillota bacterium
CTTGCCCTGCGCGACCCCCTCCCGCTCGCCTGCGTCGCCCCGCCACGCGCAGGCGCGCCCGCCTGCGCGCCGGCCCGCGTTCGGCAGTTCGCCGACCGCCCGGCCGCCCGAGCGGCGTAGCTAGCCGCGCGGCGCGACGCGCGCGCGGGCCGCGAGAAGCGCGAGCAGGTTGGGCGTGAGCGCGGCGTCGAGCTGCGGCGCGCCCCCAGGCCACAGGCCCAGCGCCGCCGCCGCGCGCCCGAGGCCGTCGGGCAAGGCGGCGGCGACGCGCGCGCCGCCAAGGCCGGCCACCAGCGCCGCCAGGGCCTGGCCGACGGTAGCCGGCGCTGCCGGCTGGAAGGCGGCGCCGGGCCGCCATGCGGGCCACAGGCTGGCGTCGGCGCCCGCTTCCACGCTTCTCGCGTAGGGGGCCGACGCCGCCACGTCCACGTAGCGCGGGCCGAGCGGCGTCGGCACGAGGCCCAGGGCGGCGGTCACCGCCTGGGCCATGGCGCCGCGGCTCACGGCCGGCACGGCGGCCTGGGCCGGGAGCGCCAGCGCGGCCGTCGCGGCGATCGCCGACACGGCTACCGCCCGACGCGCCCAGTTCACGTCCATCCCCCCGGGCCCCGGGCTTCGACACGGACGCGGCCCTTCCCCGCCCCCGCCGCCTCGGCCCGTTCGTTGACCTCGGTGCTGGTCACCTTCCAAGGTCGGCGCGAGCGCGGCGCCTGCCGGGCGGGCCTCCGTACCCGTCGCTAGCGGCGGCGCGGGCGTGGATACAGCCGAAGGGGCGTGCCGGCCAGGGGGAAGCGCTCACGCAGGCGATTCTCGAGGTAGCGCAGGTAGGCGTGCGTAACCCGCTCCGGGTCGTTGCAGAACAGCGCGAGCGAGGGCGGGCCCGTGGCCACCTGGGTGGCGTAGTAGATGCGCGCCACCTTCCCCCCGGCCGACGGCGGCGGCGCCGCCAGCATGGCCTCCTCCAACGCCCGGTTGAGCGGCCCGGTCGGCAGGTGGCGGCGAAACGCCTGGCCCGCGGCGCTCACCTCGCGCAGGATCGCGGGAAGGCGCAGGCCCGTCTTGGCCGAGAGCGTGCGCATGGCCGCGAAGGCCAGGAACGGTAGGCGGCGGCGCGCCTCGCGTACCGCCTCCTCGGCGTCTGCCCCCTCCTCGCGCCCGGCGGCGTCCCACTTGTTCAGGCCCACGACCATGGCCTTGCCGGCGTCGAGGGCGTAGCCGGCGATGCGCTGGTCCTCCTGCACCACGCCCGTCTGCGCGTCCACAACCAGCAGCACGACCTCGGAGCGGTCGATGGCGCGCAGGCTGCGCATCACGCTCAGGCCCTCGACGCCGCGCGCGATGCGCGCGCGCCTGCGCATGCCGGCGGTGTCCACAAGCACCAGCCGCTCGCCCTCGAAGCGCACCTCGACGTCCACGCTGTCGCGCGTCGTCCCCGGCGCGTCGTGCACGATCTGGCGCTCCTCGCCGAGGACGGCGTTGACCAGGGACGACTTGCCCACGTTCGGGCGGCCCACGACCGCCACGCGCAGGGGCTCCTCGGCCTCCTCCGCCGCGCCCTCCGCCGCCTCGCCGGCGAAGGCGACGATCGCGTCGAGGAGGTCGCCCGTGCCGCGGCCGTGCTCGGCGCTCACGCCCAGGGGCTCGCCCAGCCCCAGGCGGTGCAGCTCCGCTACGAGCGGCATGACCGACGGCGCGTCCACCTTGTTGGCGACGACGAGCACGGGGCGCCCGGCGCGGCGCAGGAGGTCCGCCACCTCCTCGTCCTGCGGGGTGACGCCGGCGCGCACGTCGAGCACGAACAGCACGAGATCGGCCTCGGCGATCGCCACCTCCGCCTGGTGGCGCACGGCCGCCTCGACCTCGCCCTTGGGTGCCGCCAGGATGCCGCCGGTGTCGACCAGCGTGAACACCCGCCCAAGCCACTCCGCGCGCCCGTACAGGCGGTCCCGCGTCACGCCGGGCTCGGCCTCGGTGATCGCGCTCCTCTGCTGCAAGAGACGGTTGAACAGGGTGGATTTGCCCACGTTGGGCCGTCCCACGAGTGCCACGAGCACGGCGTGTACCTCCCGCGCCCGCCGCCTTCGGGCGTCCGGGCCATCCCCTCGAGGTTAGCGCCTAACCGCCGCCGCCGCCACCACCCGGCAGGTTCACCGTCAGGATCCACACGCCGTTGTGCAGGTCGTGCACGTCGGCGTTCGTCGTGCGCGAGATCCACATCGCGATGCGCGCCTGCTCGTCCTGGTCCTTGGCCACGAACACGGGCGCCCCGCCGCCGGGCGACACCCGGGTCGTGTCGGTCGTGACGATGCAGAAGATCTGCGGAGTCGGCGCCTCGGCCACCGCTCGCTCCCCCCTTGCCGCGCCAGGGCGCGGTGCCTCAGGACTTCTGCCCGGCCAGCGCGGCCGGGCCGCTCGCCTTCATTCCGACCGGGTTGTCCTCGGTCTGGATGCGCTTCTTGCGGACGTGCGGCGCGGGCCAGTTCTGGGCCCGCACCGACTCGAGCAGCGGCGTCTCCTCGATCGCCCGCCTGAGCCGGTCCATCTCGGGCACGACAGGCAGGATGAAGAGCGCCGCCGTGCCGTCGGGGTACGGCATGCGCATGCGCACGAGGGGCGTCTGCTCGGGGTAGCCGATGTCCTTCTGGACACCCACCGCGGCCGCCGCCTCGTGTGCGATCGCCTGGCGCTGGCTGAGGTTCCAGAGCACGCTCTCGCCCCTCGGCGAGCGCGGCTCGAGAATGACGCCCATCCCCTCCTCGAGCATGCGCTCGCGCGAATGCGGCAGGCCGACCTCCATGAGCATCACGTCGTCGACGAACAGGAGGCTCCCCTTCTCGAAGCGCACGCGCCCCGGCCGCACCCGCACATGCTCGCCGATCTTGGCGCCGCTCGTGAGCCACATGCTCGCGACGAGCGCCACGATGCCGATGAGCACGCCCGCGTCGAGCTTGAACAGGTGGGTGGCGAGCGAGCCCGTGACCGCGACGAGCATGGCGAGGAAGTTTCGCGACTCGAACGTCTGCGCTATGCCCATGATGAACGCCGGGCCGCGCTGCACGGCGATCATCTGCTCCTCCGCCTCAAGCGTCGCCATCTCCGTCTTGCGCAGGCCCATGAACTGCGTGGCGGCCAAGGTCAGGAAGGTGGCCGCCGTCCACTGCTTGGCCGCCAGCGCGGGCACCACGGCCGCGCCGATCAGGGCCGCGATCGCCCCCATGGTGATCTGCGTGACGTAGCCGGACGGCCAGCCGGGCACGTGCCGCCGATCGCGGTCGAGGCTGGCAAAGCGCGAGGCGAGGCCAATCACAAGGCCCACGATCAGGGCGTTCCAGTCCGCCGGGCCGCTAGCTCCACTCACAGGCGAACCCTCCTCTCCGTTCGGAAGCGTCGGCCGACGCTCGCCATGGCGAGCCCACCGACCACCGCGACGGCGACGCCCGCGGCCAGGTCGTCCGCCGCGCCCGCGGCCGGCACGGCCCCGGCGACCCGGGCGGACAGCACGGCGGGGATCAGGCTCAGGCCGAGGAGCGCCCCCACGGCGGCGGCCCGCTCGTTCCCGGCGACGAGCCCCGCGGTCAGGCCGGCAGCGAGCGCGGCGGGCACCGACGTCGCGCCCTGGGCGAAGACCCGTCCGAGCACGAGCACCAGACCGCCCAGGAGCGCCGCCTCGAG
>JAKASY010000386.1 GCA_021817625.1 Bacillota bacterium
CCGATCTGGCGATGGCCACCGCGTTCGCCCGCCTGGGCGTGCCGCCGTCTCTCGGCGGGCGCAGGGAGGCGGCGCTGCGCGTCATCGCACGGGCGATGGCCTCCTACCCCGAGCTCGTGGGCGGGCCGGGCAGGTTCGACACCGTGCTCATGGAGGGCGTGCGCGGCCGCCTGGTCGCCAAGGTAGGCGCCGAGGGGGTCGAGTGCGTGTCGGTGCCCGAGCTCGGGCTCGGCGTCGCCGTCAAGGTTCTGGATGGGGCGGCGCGCGCGGCCGGGCCCGCGGCGATCGAGATCCTGGACCGGCTGGGCGTCCTAGGCGAGCCCGAGCGGCTGGCCCTCGAGCCGTACCGCCAGCCTGTCGTGAAGAGCGTGGCGGGCGCCGCGGTGGGCGAGATCCGATGCAACTTTGCCATGCGGAAGGTGGCGGAGCGTGTCTCTTAAGGTGTTTGTGAGCGCGGACATGGAGGGCACCGCCGGCGTGAACGGCTGGCTCGAGACGCAGCCTGGACACATGCTGTACGCGCGGGCCCAGCACCTCATGGTGGGCGAGGTGAACGCCGCGATCGAGGGCCTGATCGCGGCAGGCGCGGACGACATCCTGGTCAACGACAGCCACGACGGCATGCGCAACCTGCCGCCCGAGGAGGTGAACCCCGCTGCCGACGTGCTCCAGGGCCTGCCCAAGCGCCATTCCATGGTGGAGGCGGCCCAGGGCCACGACCTGGCCGTGTGCACCGGCTACCACGCGGCGGCCGGCATGCCCGGAACGCTTGCCCACACCATGACCCTAAACCTCACGGAGGTGCGCCTGAACGGCCGCGTCACCTCGGAGACGTTCTGGAACGCCGCCCTTCTCGGCACATGGGGCGTGCCGGTGGGCATGGTGTCGGGCGACGACGTGCTGGGCGCCCACATCGCGGACATCCTGCCGTGGGCCGTGTTCGTCACCGTGAAGCGCGCCGTCAGCCTGACGGCGGCGCGCAGCCTCGCGCCCGAGCGCGCGCGGGCCGCCATCCGGGCCGGCGCCCAGGAGGCCGCGGAGCGTGCGCGGGCCGGCCGTCTGTCCCTATTCGAGGTGCCCGGCCCGTATCGCCTCGAGGTGGCGTTCACCGAGCAGGACAGGGCCGCGCGCGCGCTCACCTGCCCGCGCAGCCGGGCCGTCGACGTGTACACGGTGGCGTACGAGTGCGACGACCTGGAGGAGGCCTACCTGGCCATGCGCACGCTCACGCGCCTGGGCGGGGACTAGGCCGAGCCGGCTCGTCGCGGCCGGCGGCGGCCTCCTCCTGCGCTGCGTTGAGCGCGCGCCGGGGACGCCGCGGTCGCGGCGGCGTCTCGAGGAGGCGCCCGGCCTCGCGCCGCAGCGTCTCCTCGTGCAGGCGGATGCGCCCGCTCGCCGTCGTGTCGAGGAGAATGGCCAGGAGCTCCCCCGCGGCCCGCCGCCGGCTCCTAGGCTGGTCGCACAGGGCGAGGGCGTAGAAGGCGCGGGCGGCGCCGTCGCGCGGGAACTCGCGCCGCGCCTCCGCCAGATGGTCCAGGGCCTCGCGCCACTGACCCTCGAGGCGCAGGCAGTTACCCGCGCCGATCAGGCAGTCGAGGCGGGCGGCGCCGCGGACGTCCAGGGAGAGGGCGCGCTCGTAGCGGGCGATGGCCTGCGCAAGATCGCCCGCGGCGAAAAGGCAGGCCGCCGCCTCGGCCTGGACGGCGCCGTCCTGGACGAGGCGGTCGGCAAGCGCCGACGCCAAGCGCGCGGCGACCTCCGGCCGACCCTCCCGCCGGAGCCGGCGCATCTCGGTCAGCACGGCCTCCCGGTCCAGGCGGCCGAGCGCGTCCGCCTCCGCGCCCTGCCGTGCGCTTCGCTCGATCTCCCACATGCCGCGCCGCTCCCTTCCCTGCCGGCCGCTCCATGCGAGCGTCGCACCGAATGGGGGCGAAGCGCGGCGAAGGAAGACGAGGGCGATCGCAGAACGCTTCGGTCACGGACGGGGGGAGTGGGCATATGCGCGTGGCGCTGGTGGGCGGCACGGTCTGGACGGGCGACGGCACGGTGATCCGCGACGGCGTGGTGGTCGTGGAGGGGGAGCGGATCGAGGCGGTGGGGCAGGGATCCGTGCCCCGCGGGGCGACGGAGGTGCGGGTGCGAGGGCGCTACGTCCTGCCCGGGTACGTGGATGCCCACTCGCACATCGGCGTGCACGAGGAGGGCCTTGGCTGGGAGGGCAGCGACGGCAACGAGCTGACCGACCCGGTCGCGCCGCAGCTGCGCGCGCTCGACGGCCTGAACCCGCACGACCCGGCGTTCGCGCGCGCGCTCGCGGGCGGCGTCACCGCGGCCTACGTGACGCCGGGCTCCGGCAATGTGATCGGCGGCCAGGGCGTGCTCATCCACACGGCCGGTACGGACGTGTCGGCCATGACGCTGCGCGCCCCGGGCGGCATCAAGGCCGCCCTGGGCGAGAACCCCAAGCGCGTCTACCGCGAGCAGAAGCGGATGCCGTCGACGCGCATGGGTACCGCCGCCGTCCTGCGGGAGGCGCTCACGCAGGCTCGCGCGTACGCCGACAAGGCGGCGCGTGCGGGCGACGACCTCGACAAGCGACCCGAGCCCAACCTCAAGTGGCAAGCGCTCGGCATGGTGCTCCGGCGGGAGATCCCGCTGCGCGTGCACTGCCATCGCGCCGACGACATCCTCACGGCCCTGCGCATCCGGGCTGAGTTCGACCTGGACATCACGCTCGAGCACTGCATCGAGGGCCACGTGGTGGCGGCGGAGATCGCGCGGAGCGGCGTACCGGTAAGCTACGGCCCGCTCCTCGCGCCGGTCTCCAAGGTGGAGGTGCGCGGCTACCGGCCCGACACGCCCGCCGTCCTGCACGCGGCCGGCGTGCGCGTGTCGCTCATCACCGACCACCCGGTCCTGCCGAGCTACGCGATCGGCATCATGGCCGGGCTCGCGAACCGGGAGGGGCTGCCGGAGCAGGAGGCGCTTAGGGCCATCACCCTGAACCCCGCCGCCTCCCTGGGCGCGGCGGACGCGATCGGCAGCCTCGCGCCCGGCAAGTGGGCGGACGTCGTGGTCTGGCAGGGCCACCCCTTCGAGGTGCGCTCGATCGTACGCCGCGTGTACGTGCGCGGCGAGCTCGTGCACAGCCGGCAGGCCTGAAGGCGCGCGGGGAGGGAGCGGCATGCGCGGAGGGGCGGCGGGCGCGGCAGAGGAGGTGGGGGCGCCTTGAGCGGGCCGCTTCATCCGGGCGGCGCGGGCGAGGACGCCCTGAGCGTGCTTCGTCGCCAGGCGGCCGGCTGCACTGCCTGCCCGCTCGCGCAGGGCCGGCACAGCGTCGTGTTCGGCGAAGGCGACCCGCACGCCAGGCTGATGTTCGTGGGGGAGGCGCCGGGCCAGCAGGAGGACGAGCAGGGCCGGCCGTTCGTCGGCGCCGCGGGGCAGCTCTTGGACCGCATCCTGGCGGCGGCGGACATCGCCCGCCCCGAGGTGTTCATCACGAACACCGTGATGTGCCGGCCGCCGGGAAACCGCGTGCCGACGGACGAGGAGCGCGCCACCTGCCGGCCCTACTTCGACCGCAAGATGGCGCTCATCCGGCCGCGCGTCGTGGTCCTCCTGGGCGCCACCGCTGCCCAGCAGGTCCTCGGGCCCGACGTGCGCATCA
>JAKASY010000387.1 GCA_021817625.1 Bacillota bacterium
CCCGAGGACTGAGCCCGGAGAAGGACGGCGCGGCCCCAAAGCCGAAGCACTCAGCAAACATCGCGTCGGTGCGAGCCGGCCGCCCCGGGGGCCGGCGCGAGGGTCGAGTCTGAGGAGGCCAAGCAGTTGTCCCAAGCCCGCCGCCACGGCGCCGCGGCCGGGTCCGCCGACGGCGCGTCGGGCGGTCACGGTCACCTCGGCCCCGCCCTGCCGCTCGCCTCGCTGGTGGCCCGGCCGGGCTACCCGTGGCTGGTCGTCGGCACCGTGTGCGTGGGCGCGTTCATGGCGGCGCTCGACGCGTCGATCGTGACCATCGCCCTGCCCACCATCGCGGGGGCCTTCCACGTCGGCCTGAACCTGGCGGCCTGGGTGACGATCGCCTACCTGCTCACGCTCACGGCCCTGGTCGTGACCTTCGGCCGGGTGGCGGACCTCGTCAGCCGGCGGACCATCTACACGGCCGGCTTCGGCGTGTTCATCGTCGGCAGCGCCCTGTCCGGCGCCGCCCCCGACTTCGCCGTGCTCCTCGGCGCGCGCGTCCTGCAGGCCGTCGGCGCGGGCATGCTGCAGTCGAACTCGGTGGCCATCGTCACGGCCGCCGCCCCGCCCGGCGAGCGCGGCCGAGCCATCGGCTTCCAGGCGGCGGCGCAGGCGATCGGCCTCGCCCTCGGCCCGACGATCGGCGGCCTGCTCGTGGGCTGGCTGGGCTGGCGCGCGATCTTCTACGTGAACGTGCCCGTGGGCATCCTCGGCACGCTCGCCGGCCTTGCCCTCCTGCCCGACGACAGCCGCGAGCGCGCGCTCGGCGAGGGCCGCCGCGTTGGCTTCGACGTGCCGGGGGCCGTCGCCCTCGCGGTCACCCTGGTCGCCCTCATGTTCGGCATCACCCAGGGATACAAGCTGGGCTGGACGTCGCCGCCCGTGCTCGCCTCCTTCGCGGCGGCGATCGGCGCCCTTGGCGTCCTGGCCGTCGTGGAGCGGCGCACCCGGTTCCCGCTCGTCCATCCCGCGCTCCTGCGCGTGCCCATCTTCATGTGGGGCAACCTTACCGGCCTTCTCACGTACGCCACGCTGTTCGGCGTCCTCTTCCTCATGCCGTTCGAGTTCGAGCGCGCCTTCCACCTGACGCCCGCACTTGCCGGCCTCCTGCTCACGGCGGTGCCCCTGAGCATGATGGCGACCTCGCCCTTCGGCGGCCTGCTCGCCGACCGCTACGGCGCGCACCGCCTGACCTCGCTCGGCGCCATCCTCATGGAGTTTGGCGTCATCGCTCTCGCCCTTCTCGGCGGCCTGCGCTCCCCCTACGTGCTCCTCGCGCCGCTCGTCGTCGTGGGGATCGGCATGGGCCTGTTCACGCCGCCGAACAACTCGTCCGTCATGGGGAGCGCGCCCTCCGCGCACCTCGGCACGGCCGGCGGCGTGCTGAACATGGCGCGCTCGCTGGGCATGAGCATCGGCAGCGCCATCGGCGCCACCCTGTACGCCTCCTTCCTCCTGGTGTACACGGGCACCGAGCACTCGCTTGCCACGACGCCGAACCTGGCGGCCTGCCGCGACGCCTTCCTCGGCTTCGCCCTGATCGCCGCCGCCACGGTGATGTTCGCGCTCACCCGGGGCGACGACGGCAGCGCGACGCCGACGCCGGGCGAGCGCCAGCCGTTTGTCGCCGAGCTGTGAGCGACGCGCCCGGGGGCGAAGGCGCGGGCGCCCACGCGGACCTCGAGGCGTTCCTCGCGGCCCTGGCGCTTGACGCGCCGTTTGAGGCGCACGAGCGCCTTGAGGCGGCGTGGCGGCGGCTGGGCGACCCGCTTGCGCGCGTCGACGCGGCCCAGGCCCTGATCCAGGTGGCGGCCGCCTACGTGCACCGAGCGCGCGGCAACGACGTCGGCGCGCGCCACCTGGCGCGGCAGGCCGCCGAGCGCCTGGAGCGCCCCTGCCCGCCGGCCGCGGACGCGGCCCTTAGCCGCTCGGGCGTGGAGCGCGCTACCCTGGCCCGGCGGCTGCGGGCGCTGCCGCCGGACCCGGCGGCCTGGCCGCCGGCGCTTGCGGTCGTGGCGCCGGGACGGGGCGAGGGGTAGGGGGTGCCCCTGTCCGGTTCGCGGCGACCGTGGCCTCGATTGCCCTGGCGCGGCCGCCCCGCCGATGGCCGCAGGGGTCGGCCCTTGACGCTTTGTGGCGAACGCCTTACGCTTGCCGACACTGAGATTTGCGAAAGGTGGTCGCCGTGCCGCTCGTGCCGGTGGAGATGGCGGTCGGGCACGTGCTCGCGCGGCCGCTCATCACGGCGGACGGCCGGCTCATGCTCCAGAGCAACAGCGTGCTCAGCCAGGCGGACGTGGCGGCCATCCAGCGACGCCTGGGCCTGCGCCTCGTCGATGTGCGCAGCGACATCCTGCCCGATGTCGCGCTGCACGATGAGGACATCGCTGTCGAGGCACGCGCCGACGCGACGCGCGCCATCGCCCAGACAATCGCCGCCGTCGCCGCCCGGCCCCACCCGCCGGCCGCGGCGCCGCTCGTGGCGGCGGCCACGAAGGTGCTCGACGCCACTCTGACCATGGACGGCGCCCTCGTCGCGCTGGTGACGATGCGCGCCCAGGACGACTCGCTCCTCCAGCATGGCGTGAACACGGCCGTCTACGCCGTGCTCATCGGCCTGGGCCGCAGCCTCCGGCGCGACGCCCTGCTCGCCCTGTCCCTCGGGGGCATGCTGCACGACCTGGGCAAGGCCCTGCTGCGACCGGGGGTGCTGGCCAAGACGGGCAAGCTCACGCCCGAGGAGGCCGCGCACGTGCAGACCCATCCCAAGATGGGCTACGACCTCATCCGGCGCGACTACCCCAAGTTCGCCATGACGGTCGCCGACATCGCCTACCTGCACCACGAGCGCCTGAATGGCACGGGCTACCCCCGCGCCCTCGCCGCCGCGCAGATCCCTCTGGTCGCGCGCATCGCCACCATCGCCGACGTGTTCGACGCCCTGTGCGCCGTGCGCCCGTACAAGCCGGGCTGGGCACCGCACCGCGCGGCGGCCTACCTGCGGCGCCACCCCGAGTGGTTCGACGCGGACCTGGTCGACCTGTTCCTGCGGCAGGTGGCGCTCTACCCGTCAGGCACGCTCGTGGCCACGCGTGGCGCGCGCGTCGGTCTCGTCATCGGCCAGAACCAGGGGGTGCCCGGAGCGCCCGTGCTGCTCGTCCTTGGCGAGCGCGGGCGCGGCCCGGAGACGCCCTACGTGCTCGATCTCGGCCGCGCCCCCGGCGAGCTCCCGGTCGCCCAGAGCCTGCGCCACCTGCCGCGCGGCTGGGCGGACCGCATCGACCGGGAGGCCGCGCGTGAGGC
Organism: Bacillota bacterium; assembly: GCA_021817625.1. The sequence goes on from JAKASY010000387.1 coordinate 3,343, forward strand.
CGCCGAGACCTACCTGTCGGGCCGCCTGCGCGGCCGGGCGGGCTCCGCCTAGGCCGCCTTCCTCAGGCGGTGGTCAGGACCAGGCGCAGGCTCTTGCCCGCCGGCACGACCTCGACCCGGCCCAGCCGGCGCTCTTTGGCGAGCGCGGCCGCGGCGTAGGCCACCTCCGCCTCGGGCACGGCGGCGGAGCCCTTGCGCGCCAGGCGGGCGAGGACCTTGTCCAGCATGTAGGCCGTGGGCAGGGCCGCCGCCGGACCGTGGCGCAGATGGTCGCCGCACGCCGGCTGTCCGCAGGCGGCGCACCACTCCTGGGCAGGGGCGC
>JAKASY010000388.1 GCA_021817625.1 Bacillota bacterium
GTTGCCCGCATGCCAGCGCTCGGGGGCTTTACCGCGACCGCGGTGGCCATCTCCCGCGACGGCCGCGTCTGGGTGTGGCTGCAGGACCTCGGGTGCTCCACGGGCGACACGTGCACGTCCCGCCTCGCGACGGCCGCAGCCGGACTCGCCTTTCGCACCGTCCTCACCACCCGGGAGGCGCCAGACGGCATCCTTGCCCAGAGCGGCGGCCGCGCGCTCGTTGCCCTGAACGCCTGCCCGCGCAACGCCTCGAGCACCGCCCAGTGCCTGGGGCGCCTCGCCGCCACGACGAATGCCGGGAGGACATGGCACAGCGTGTGGCGGGGCACGGACTGGATCGGTGGCCTGGCCAGCGGCAGCGGGGTTGTGTGGGCCTTTGCCGTGCACGGCCTGACGAACGGTGGCATCCGGGTCGCCGCGCTTCGGTCCGCTTCGCTCGCAGGCCCCTTCCACGCCAGGGGCACCGTCGCCGACATTCCCTATGCCGGTGGCGTGGCCTACGGCCTCAGCGCGAGCGCCGCGGTGGCGGCGGCCGGTCCGGTGTGGCTCGCGCTGTCGGACACGCTCTCCTGTGCGATGCACGGCTGCGGCGTGAGCGGCCTGTACCGAAGCGTCGACGGCGGCCGCTCCTGGCGCGCGGTGGCGTGGCCAGGGGCGGCGGGCGGCTGTGTCATGCCGGCGCCCCTCGTCACGGCGTGGGGGGACCGCGTTCTCGCCACGATGACGCGCAACCTGGCCGCCTGCCCGCCGCCCGGTGCCGTGTTCGTGGGAGCCCAGGCGGGTTCAGAGCAGGCCACCGTCGTGTCGACGCTCGCGTTCGGGCCGGTGCACGCCCTGGGCGGCCTGACCACGGGGCGTGTGTGGGCCGTCACCACCGAGGGCCTCCTCGTAAGCAGCGACGGCGGCCGTCACTGGCAGCCCCTGTGGCCGGCGCTCGCCCCCGCCACGGCGGTGCAGTTCGTCACGCCAGCCTTCGGCATGGGCCTCGGCACGGCGATGCACCCCGGTGACGTTCTCGTCAGCCACGACGGTGGTGCCGCGTGGCGGCTGGTGGGGCGCGTGCCCGTGGCGAGCGTGAGCGCCCTGGACGTCGTGAGCCGGAGGGTCGCGTTCGTCGCCGGCGCCGCCTTCCCGAACCCGGGCTTCAGCGACATCTGGCGCAGCGGCGACGGCGGGCGTTCCTGGCACAAGGTGGCCGGCGTCGAGGGCACGGTGCTGGCCTTGCGTCTCGACCCTGCGGGCGGCGGGCTCGTCGTGGCGGCTGCCTTCAGCGGCGACGCAACGCAGCTGGAGCGTCTCGTTCCGGGCGCCCGCCTGCCGAGGCGGGTGCAGTTCGTCGCGCAGGCCCCGGTGTCCGCCGCGATCGCGCCTAACGGGACCGCGTACGTGGCCACGAGCGCCTCGCCCGGCGGCGGCTCGCTTCTGGCGGTGTCGGGTAAGGGCACCTCGACCCTGGCCGTCCTTCCCGCCATGTCCGATGCCCTGGTATCGGCCGCTGGCAACCACGCCGCGGCGGCCCTGTCCGCGAGCTACGTGCCAACGGGCGGCAGCCGCGTGTTCGGCTATGCCTCCCGCACGGAGGTCCTCGGCCGCGACGCGGGCGGCACCTGGCGTCTGGTGCGCATGCCCGACGCCGCCGGCGCGCCGGCGGCGGTCGACTTTCTCGACGCGACGCGGGGCTGGCTGATCACGAGCGGCGAGCCCGGTGTGCCCCTGCTGTGGACGACCGCGGACGGGGGGCTTTCGTGGACCGTGCTGACGCCGTAGAGGCACGCCGCCAGCCGGCGCACCGTGCCAGATCGGACTGCCCTGATCCCGCCATCCGGGCGAGTCGGTAACCGGGACGAGGCGGTGACCTTGTCGCCAGCCGCTCGACGCCGCTTCGCTGCCGTGTCGGCCCCTGCCTGGCGGTGCGAGGCGGTCCGGTTGCGCCGACTGACTCGAGAGCGCATCGGTTCGTGACGTAGAATCCAAGTCGGCCGCGGCCCCGCGCCGCAGAGGCTGATCGGTGCGGCTCGTATCGACGCGATGGGTCTCCGCCGTGCAGGGCGGCAAGAAGGAGGCGGACCGGATGGACGAGGCCTGGCGCGAGCGGCGCCGCGCCACCGCCGAGCGCATCGAGCGGCTGAGGCGGCAGGGAGTCTGCTATTCGTGCCACCAGCTGCGCACCCGTCAGGTGTTCCCCGACCAGGCGCTGATCTGGGAGGCCCCGCTCTTCCAATTCGTGCTCGAGCAGTACCCGCGCATGCGCGGTCATAGCATCCTCATTTGGAAGGCCCACCGGAGGGACTTCTCCGAGCTGCTGCCCGAGGAGCTCGGCCCGTGCATGGGCGCGTGCCGCGCTGCCGCTGCGGCCCTGAGCGCGGCCTTGGGGGCCGATCGGGTGTATCTCAACACAATGTGCGACGGGGAACTCAACCACCTGCACTTTCAGCTATTCCCGCGCTACGCGGGCGAGCGCATGGGGTCGTCCCGGTTCGTGCTGCCACGGCAGCCGGCGGAGCACGCGATCGAGGACGCGGCGGCGATTCGAGCCGCATTCGGACGCATCTGGCAGGAAGAGACCGGGGCCGGCGGACCGCAGGCGGACCCGTCGGAGCGTCCAGGCGTGGCGGGGTCGGACGTCTCTTCCTGATCGGCGGCGGGGCCGGTCGCCCCGACCACTGGCCGGGCGCAAGCGGCCGTGCGCCCGATCGCCGGTGGAGGGACCGCAGAGGCCGCGCCGGGAGGGTCGCGGCCCGGTCGCCCCGCCGCCTCAGCGTGGGCTGGTAGGCAAGGTCGGCCTGGGAGGGATCCGCGTGGGACCATGGGCCGTGCGCCTGGCCGCAGCGCTCACGCTGGCAGGACTCCTCACCGGCGCGGTTGCGGCGGTCGCGCCGCCGCCAGCCGGCGCCTCTCCTGCCCGCGGCATCCTGATGGCTCTGGCTGGCGCTGGATTGGGCCTGGCAACCGGCCTAGCGGCGGTCGCGGCCGTTCGTGCGGCCGAACGCGCCATGCCGGTGCCGGTGCGCGCTTGGATTGCGCGGATGGGCGTGCCGGCGCGGGCGATTGCGGGTGGCGGGCTGGCCGGGTTCACCATCGGCCTGGCCAGCGTGACCGGCGGGAGTCCAATCGCCGTTCTCCCCTTCGGCGCCTCGAGGGTGGCCCTGGTCCCAGAGCCTGCCTCGACGGCAGCGCTGATCGCGGCAGGCCTGTCGCCTCTTGGCCGTGCTCTGGCGACCGTGGCCCACGGCGTGGCGCTTGGCCTTGGCGCGGGCCTGGTCGGCGCCGCGGTGTGGGCGGCCGTGATGGCGGTGGTTCGGCAGGAGACATGACCGAACCGCAGCCCGGGGCCGGCCCAACCGGCGGCACCCCCGCGATGGGACTCGCGCCCAAGGAAGCGGGCGCGGGCCGGTCCCAGTCTTTGGCCGATCCGGCGCGCATCAGCGCCATGTGCCGCGGGGCCGGCCGCTGGCAGTGACGTTCCCAGGGCCCAGGGCGCGAGCACGCCGTGGCGGTCCGCTTGCGACCTGACGACATCCGGTTGCCTCTGTGCCAGCTCTCCGATGGCGCTACGCCCATCGCGGGTCGTGGTGCCCCCGACGCACGGTCCACCCCGGCCGCACGCCTGCTTGCGGGCGCCGTGGCCGCGAACCGTGACGAGCAGACGTGTGCGC
>JAKASY010000389.1 GCA_021817625.1 Bacillota bacterium
GCGGGACCGCACAGGAACAACCGAAGGCCGGGGCGCCGACGAGAGGTCGGCGCCCGGGGTGGCTGGGGACGAGGCCAGCTAGCCGCCGCTCTGGACGTACCAGTACTGGGGCAGCGGACCGTCGGTCACGCTGTCCATCGTGTAGGCGTTGTAGCCGCCGATGTTGTGCGCGACCTCGTTGTCGCCCCAGATGCTGGGCAGGAAGAACGCCGGCAGCTCCTTGGCCGTGTACTCGAAGTAGGAGAACATGCGCTGCTGCGTGACCGCCGGGCTGGGGGAGGGCTCCGTCGTGAGTTGGATGAGCTTGTTTTCCTCCGGGTTGTTCCAGCCGTTCAGGTCGAGGTCCTTGTTCTCGTAGAACAGGCTCTCGCCGGACGGGTAGCCGCCGCCGTACACGAGGCTGATGCCGCCGACCATCTGCCACTTGCTGGGCGTGCCGAGCTCACCCACAAGGCTGCTGAACGGAATCGGCTCGAGGGTGATCTGGATGCCCTCCTGGGCTAGGCCCGACTGGATGAGCTCCATCTCCTCCGTCGTCGCGATCGAGCCCGACGGGTATTGCAGGGTGTACTTCATCTGCTGGCTGCCCTTGGTCATGACGCCGTTAACGTCCTGCCAGCCGTGCGCCTCCAGCAGCGCCTTGCCCTTGGCCGGGTCGTAAGGGTAGATCGGCTTGGTCAGGACGGGATCGGAGAACGACGTCTTGGGCACGGCCGGGAACGGGCCGTAGCCGGGGGTTCCTTGGCCGTGGTAGATGATGTTCAGCATCGCGTTGCCGTTCATCGCCATGGCCATGGCCTGGCGCACGTAGAGGTTCTGGAAGATCGTGTTGGCGCCGCCGGGCGTCCCCGGGTTCATGTCCGTCCAGACGAACGAGTAGCGCAGGCTCGGCGCCAACACCATCCGGTCGGGCAGCTCGAGGCGCGCCGCCCAGTCCTCCGCCGGCAGGTAGCCGATTTGGATGGCGCCGGTCTTGAGTCCGGCGAACTCGGCGGTGGTGGACGCCTCATACTGCCAGATGAACTTGGAGACGATCGACTTGTGGCCGCTGTAGTTCGGGTTGGGCACGAAGGTCCAGGCCTGGTTCTGGATGGCCGAGAGCATCTTGAACGGGCCGCTCACCACCGAGTCGAAATTCGGGTTTGTGGCGTTCTGCCCGAGGTACTTGATCTCTTGGGTCATGTTGTTCGGGTACTTGTCCCAGGCGTGCTTGGGGAAGATCGCGAACGTGCCCACGCCGTTGGCGATGAACCACGCCTGGTTCACCGGCTTGTTGATCGTGATGGTGAACTCGTAGGGACCGTTGGCCACGACGCTCACGAAGTCCTGGGGCAAGCCGCCCGAGCCCACGGAGGAGGACGGCCAGGGAGCGGGCGCGTTGCTCTGCATCATGGCGATCTGGGCCTGGACGCTCCACACGGCGTCGGCGCTCGTGATCGGCGTGCCGTCCGACCAGTGCCACTTGGGGTTCAGGAACACGTGGTACACCGTGCCCTGGCTGTTGTAGGTGACCTTGGAGGCGAGCTGTTGGCTCGGGTCAAGCTGGTTCTGGTTGTTGAAGTAGAGAAGCGGTTCCCACATCATCCCCACGATGCGCGCCACGGGGACCGTCTGGTTGGCCGGGTTGTCGACCGGGAAATACCAGTCGACGTTGCTTTGGGCCGTGAGGGCGGCGACGATGGTGCCGCCGGGCGTGGGTCCGGCGCGGTGGACGCTCGCGGCGCCGACCATGCCTGTGCCCATGGCCGTGGTGGCGAGTACCGCGGCGGCAGCCAAGCCTCCGATCCAGGAGGCGCGGGAGCCAAGACGCATCGCAATCCCCTTTCGCACGCTGCGCCGGCCCCCACGTCTGCTGAGAGGCGCGCGGGACCGACGGCAAGATCCTACGTGAAACGGCGATCTATTCTCGCCGGACTTTTCCGCCACCTTCTATGCCTACCAGGGGCGACCAGGGCCGCGCGGCGTCTGCCGTGCCCCCGCGGCCCTAGTGCGGTCGAGGACGCGCCGGCCCGCATAGAAACGGAAGAGCCGGGCGAGGTGCCAGTTCTGACCAGCGGACAGGCAGCAGCAGGGTTGACAGCCAGTGGAGACGAATCGCTAGGCGCTTTCTGACGATGGCGGCCCACGGGCCGGCACGGATGGCACGCCGGGTGTGGACGTGCCGGCAGGGCGGCAGGACCCGCCCGCGCCCGCGGCCTGTGGGCAGCCTGGTCCCGGACGGCTCGGTTGGTTGCCGAGCGTCCAAGCCTGAAAGGAGCGGTCAGATGCAGCCCTTGCTCCAGCCGGCGGTCCTGGTCGAGCGCGACGACGCGCTCGTCGAGGCGACACGCAACCGGATCTGGCGAAGGTTCTGGCGCCAGAAGCTGTCGTTCACCGGCGTGGCGTTTGTTGCCTTCCTGGTTCTCTTCAGCTTTGTCGGGCCGCTCGTCTGGCACCAGAGCCCGCTCGCCCAGAACATCCTTCTGACGAACGCCCCGCCGTCGTGGCAGCACCCGCTCGGCACCGACGGCCTGGGGCGCGACTATCTCTCACGTGTCATGTACGGCGGCCAGACCTCACTTGAGGTGGGCTTCGCCGCCGCCGTGCTCTCTATGGTGATCGGCACGATCTACGGCACCGTGAGCGCGCTCGCCGGCGGGGCCGTCGACAACTTGATGATGCGCATCGTCGACGTCCTCCTGTCGATCCCTGGCCTTTTCCTCCTCCTCTTCCTTGACGCCACCTTCTCGCCGAGCGCATTCCTTCTCGTAGGCATCCTGGCCGTTCTCAGCTGGTTCGGGGTGAGCCGCCTCGTGCGGGCCGAGGTCCTGTCCCTCAAGCAGCGCGAGTTCATCGAGGCGCAGCGCGCGGCCGGCGCCAACAATTGGCGGCTGATCGCGAAGGGGCTCTTCCCGAACTTCCTCGGCATCGTACTTGTCGCCGGCACGTTCGGCGTCGCCGACGCCATCCTCACCCTCGCTGCCCTGAGCTTCCTCGGCCTCGGCCTGCCGCCGCCCGCGCCCAACTGGGGCGCGCTTTTGTCCGATGCCTCGAACTACATGTTCATCAACGCATGGTGGATCATCTATCCGCCGGGCCTGTGCATCCTGATGGCCGAGCTGGGCGTCAACTTCATCGGCGACAGCCTGCGCGTCGCGTTCGACACGCGCATCCGCTAGGAAGGAGGGGGCAAGAGCATGACCCGTTACATTGTGCGCCGCTTCCTGCAGGCGGTTCCGGCGCTGTTCGGGGTGAGCGTGATCAGCTTCCTCCTCCTGCACATCGTGCCGGGGAGCCCCGTGCAGGCCATGCTGGGCACGCACTACACCGCCCAGCGCGCCGCCGCCCTGGCCAACGCCCTCGGGCTGAACAAGCCGCTCGTCGTGCAGTACGCCCTGTGGGCGTGGCAGATCCTGCACCTGAACCTCGGCTACTCCTACGAGTACAGCGTCTCGGTCTGGAGCCTGATCTGGCTGAACCTGCCGCATACGCTCATCCTGGTGGCGTCGGCCGTGACCTTCGCCCACCTGTTCGCGATCGTCCTTGGGACGGCGCAGGCGTACTGGCGCAACACCTGGTTCGACCACGTCTTCACGGTCGTGAACTACCTCTTCTACTCCATGCCGAGCTTCTGGCTGGGCATCATCATGGTCCAGGTGTTCGAAATCTAGCTG
>JAKASY010000390.1 GCA_021817625.1 Bacillota bacterium
ATCTCAACTTCCTCTATGGGCCGTTCGAGGTTCTCCTGCCGGACATGGCCAAGAGCGCGCTTGGCGGCGCGTGGGCGCTAGGGGCCATGTGGAGCGCGTTCGGCGTGGGCTCGGTGGCCGCGGCGCTCGTGTTCGCCGCGCGCCCCTGGCCGCTTCGCCCCTCGCGCTCGTTCCCTCTCATCGTCATTCTCTGGGCGCTCGTCGCCCTCACGATGTCGCGCGTCGGCGGCATCGTCGAGGCGTGCGCGGTTATGCTCGTCGGCGGCGCCATCTACTCGCCCTGGGCGGCCGTGTACGCCACCGTCCTCCAGACGGCGGTGCCGACGCGGCTGCAGGCCCGGGTGGCCGGCGCCCTGTCCGCCCTCATCACGGGGGGCATGCCCGCGGGGGCGCTCTGCGCCGGCCTCGTGCTCTCTGCCGTGCCCGGGCGGACGGTGTTCGCCCTCTCCGGCGCCGCGACGCTCGCCCTGGGCCTGGCCGTGCTGGCGCTGCCCGCCCTGCGCGGTCTGGACGCCAAGGCCGGGGCCTGAGCCGGCCCTCCCAGGAGAGCGCGTGGCCCGAGCCGAACGCAGAGCCATGCGCCACTTCGAGGAGGACTCGGCATGCTCGCGTCGGTGGCTCTCTGGGCCTCGATCTTCTGGGGGTTCTTCCAAATCGGCCTGCTCGGCTTCGGCGGCGGCCCGGGCTCGGTCGGCGTGATCCAGGCGGTCGCCGTCGACACCTACCACTGGATGACGCCGGCCGCGTTCGCCGAGGCGGTCGCCGTCGGCAACGCCCTGCCGGGCCCGCTCCTTACGAAGATGGCCGGCTGGATCGGCTACCGTGTCGGCGGCCCGGGCGGTGTGGTGGCCGCCCTGGTCGGCACCATCCTGCCCTCCCTCGCCCTCATGCTCGGCGGCTTCGCGCTCATCAAGCGCTACCAGTCCAATGCGTTCGTGGCCGGCGCCCTGACCGGCATCAAGCCGGTGGTGGCGGTGCTCCTCCTCCTGCTCGTGTGGCAGATCGTGCCGCACGGCGGCGCCGTCGGCCAGCTCGCCATGATCGTGGCCTTCGCCGCGGCGGCGTTCGTCGCCCTCGCCATCCTGAACGTGCCCGCCGTCGCGGTCGTGCTCGGCGGGCTCGTGCTCGGCGCTCTCCTGCTCCGGCCTCCGGCCTAGGACGGAGGCGTCCGAGCGCTCTCGACCGGAGCGGCGAGCATGCGCTCGAGCGCCTCGCGCCCGGGCATGCCGCGCTCGATGCCGAGAGCGGCCGCGTCCCTCGTGCGGTCGTCGACGGGCGCGGCCAGGAGATCCTCGACGCTTCGCACGCCCAGGACGCGCGCGGCCACGATGCCGCGCGCCGCCAGGCGCTCGTCGAGCAGGCGAACGTCCAGGGCGCCGCACATCACGTAGCCGACGTCCGTCGTCACGACGATGAGCGTGGTGCGCGGCAGGCTCACCGTGATGCCAAGGGCGGTGCCGCCCGCGAGCGCGACCGGGGCCATGCGCACCATGCGTCTCGCCTCCCTGCGATCATGCTGCGTCGGTGTACGCACCGGGTGCCGCCGTGGTGCGTGGCCGACCGTGATTTGATCGCTATCGAAGTGACGCGTATAATCCTAGACAGGGGGAATGCATGTTGGCCACTCCGCCCGAGCCAGGGCTCCAGGCCCCGGCCGTCGCCGAGGAGCTCCTCGCCTTTTTCCGGGTGCTTTCCGACCGCTCGCGCCTGGCCATCGTCGCCCTGCTCATGGAGCGCGAGCGCGTGGTCGAGGAGCTGGCCGAGGCGGCGCGCATCTCGCCCGCCACGTGCTCGCACCACCTGCGCCGCCTCGAGGAGATCGGCCTCGTGCGCCACGTCGCCGATCCGCCCTACCGGCGCTACAGCCTCAACGTCGACCGCCTGACGGAGATGCGGCGCGCGTTCCTGAGCGACGGCGCGATGCGCGCCGCGGCCCGGCCGGCCGACCTCGCGGCCAAGGTGATGCGCGACTTCGTGGACGAGGGAGGGCGCCTGCGCTCCATCCCGGCCCAGCGCAAGAAGCGCGCCGTGATCGTCGAGTGGCTGGCCGGCCGGTTCGCGCCGGGCCGGCGCTACACCGAGCGCGAGGTGAACGCCATCCTCGCCGAGGTGCACGAGGACGTCGCCACCCTGCGGCGCGAGCTCATCGCCTTCCGCCACCTCGGGCGCCAGGACGGTGTGTATTGGCGGCTCGAGCCGCCGCCCGCGGCCGGCGAGTGGGCCTAGGCGGCGCAGGAGGCGCCGCGGGCCGATGCGGCGGTGGGCGGAAGGCCGCGTGGCCGCCGTGTCGAACTCGCCCTGCTTAGCAGGGGCCGTCGCGCGTGGGCGTGCTCTGGGGGATGCTGGTCGGTTACGCGCGGCGCGCTATAGTCAAGCGGTACGGGCGCGCCCCGTGTGAGGCAGCAGGGTGGGAGGTCGGTCGGATCGTGACTCTGGCGCCCGATCCCCACGCCCGGTGAACGGCGGGCCGGAGGGGCGCGAGCCGCTCGTCAGGCCGCCCTCGGCCGACGCGCAGGAGAGCATCGCGGAGGGCCTCGAGGCGGAGGCGCTGTCCGGGGCGGCGCCGACGACCCTCGAGGAGGGCCCGGCCGAGAGCGTGCCGCCGCCGCCGGTCGAGGTCCGCCGCCGGCCGGGGACCTTCGCGCGCACCTCCGCGATGATCGTCGCCCTCACGCTCCTCTCGCGCGTGGTCGGGTTCTTCCGGGACATCGTCATCGCCGACAAGTTCGGCGCCTACGGCGTGACGGACGCCTTCAACGTCGCGAACAGCATCCCGACGTTCCTGTCGAGCGTGCTCCAGGGCGGGCTCGACTCCGTCGTCGTCCCCCACGTGAGCCCGTACTTCGGCCGCGGCGACGCGCGCCGCGCCTACGGCCTGGTCAACGCCCTGGCACTTTACGCGGGCGCGGCGGTAGCGGTGCTGGTGCTGGTCGTCACCCTGTTCGCGCCGACGGTCATCCACGTCCTCGCCCCCGGCATGAGCGCGCACGATATCCAGGTGGGCGCGCGACTGGCCCGCATCCTGGTGTGGACAGTCGCCTTCGGCGCCTACTTCTACCTGGGCGCCGCCGCCCTGGTGGCCAACGATCGCTTCTTCTACATGGCCGCCGGGCCGGTGTTCATGAGCGCAAGCGCCACGGTCGTGCTGCTCGTCGTACGCCACCCGCCCATCGTCCTCCTGGCCGTCGGCCTGTTCATCGGCTTCGCCCTTCAGTTCCTGTTCGTGGCCCTGCCGATCGGCCGGCACTGGCGGCAGTTCCCGTCCCTGCGCGAGGTGTCGCCGCGAGACCCCGAGGTGCGCTCTATGCTCTCCCTCGCTTGGCCGGCCCTCATCTCGAGCTCCGTCGGCCAGGTGAACGTGCTCATCGACCGCTGGTTCGGCTCGCGCCTGATCCCGGGCTCAATCACCGAGGTCGTTCTTGCCTCGCGCGTGGCCACCGTGCCGCTCGGCCTGTTCGGCTACGCCATCTCGAACGCGTCCTACCCGAGCCTGGCGCGTGCCTACAAGGCCGGTGACAGCGCGACGCTGAGCCAGCTGTGGACGCGCGACCTGCGGGTGATCATCCTCCTCACCACGACGATCATGGCGGAGATGGTCGCGCTCACCGGCCCGATCGCCGAGGCGGCTTACCGCCACGGGGCCCTC
>JAKASY010000391.1 GCA_021817625.1 Bacillota bacterium
CACGCCCTGGCGCTCGCCGTGCGCGCCCGGCGCTCGGGTGGCACCGGCGGGGAGGCGCTCAGGCAGGAGGCCGCGCGCTTCCCGCACCGTCTCGCCGACGGCGTTCCCGCCAAGTCCTGAGCCTCGCCGACGCCGCCGCGCCGGCTCGCGGCCAAGGACCTACGCCTCCGGCGAGGGCGCACGTGCGCCAGCTGCTCGTGCTGCGGCGCGGGCGCGGCTGCGCCACGCGGTCGCGAGCACGAACGGGTAGCCGGCCACCGCCAGGCCTAGCCCAAACAGGGGCGCGCCCGCGACGAGCGGCCCAAGGCCGCCGCCGGTGGCCGCCTGGAACAGCAGGCCCGTGCCGACGACGCCGGCCAAGAGCCCCGGCAGGACACGCCACGCGCGCAGCGGTGGCGGCAGGGGCGGCCGGCGCGTCCCGGCGCTCACCGCCGGGCCTCCCGGTAGTGGCGCCGCCAGATCAGCCGGTAGATGGGCACCGCGTACGGAATGTCACGCAGTCCGGGGATCCAGGGCACGAGCAAGAGGACGAGGGTCGCGAGCCCGACCGTGAGCCCGACCATGAGGTCGGCGGCCGGCGAGGTGGCCCAGGGCGGGACCTGGTACAGCATGGTGTAGAGCCACAGCCACACGGCGCCTGGATAGTTGCCCGGCTCCTTCATCATCCCCCACTCGGTGCCCAGGAGGTGCTGGCGCGACGCGACGGACTGCAGCGGCTCATCCTGCAGGAGAAGGAGCGCGCGCGTGAAGTCGGTCTGGTAGACGCCGCCGTTCAGGTTGATGACGGCTTCCAGGGCGCCGGTGCGGGCAAGCGCCAAGTACGCGTCCATCATCGCGGGGAGCGGCCCGTAGGGTCCCGGCGGCAGGCCGACGCGGCCACTGGCGACGTGGGCGCGTGGGAGGGCCTTGGCGTAGGCGCTCTCCCATGCGCCCCGTCGCGCCGCGGACGCGCTCTCGAATGCGTGCAGCGCACCGGCGAGGGCCGGGTCGAGGGGCACGACCCGGGCGAGCGGTCTGAGGACGAACACCTGGGCCGCGTCCACCGGGATGGTCACGCCGAACCAGGCCTGTGGCCGAATCGGCCCGAGTGTCTGGAGTGAGCCGGTGCCGTGGTTGTAGGGCGGGCCGTACGAGGCGATGGTGCCCTGGCCGTCCAGGGCGTCGAGCGCCACCTGCACGATCGCCTTGGGCTGGCTCAGCGCCACCTGGCGCGCGGTGAGCGCAGGCTCGTCGGGCGGGCTCGAGAACACGGCCGCCAAGGCGAGGAGCAGCACGGTCATGAAGGCCACGGCGAGCGCGAGCTCGCGCACGAGGTCGCTTTCGACCATGCGCACGCGACCCTTGACCGCGCCCCTGGCGCGGCTCACGACCGATCCCCCCGGCCCCGACGCGTGCGCGGCTCGATCGGCGCGACCACGCCCTTCGACCGCACGAGAAGGATGTGCACCCCGATCAGGGCGGCGATCACGAGGGGCATGAGCGCCACGTGAATGCCGTACATCTGGCCGAAGTTCAGGAGGTTGAAGAACGAGCCGACACCCAGGGCGTTGAACGCGTCCTTGCCCTGCAGGCCGATCCACTGCGAGTCGAAGTTCTGCTGTGACAGAAAGCCCGTGAACGCGGCGACGATCGAGGCCACGAAGAGGGCCACGCCCGTTATCCAGTTCGCCCCGCGCCCGTCGCGCCAGGCAGCCATGAAGAACTGCGCCCACAGGTGAAGGACCATAAAGAAGAAGAAGGCCTGCACGCCCCAGTAGTGGACGCTGTTCACGAACAGCCCGACGCGCGACACGTGCCACCATTGGGGGCCCGCGAACACGAGCACGAGCCCCGACGCGACGAGCAGGATGAACGCGCTGAGCGTGAGCACCCCGAAGAGGTAGACGTAGGAGTCCACGTAGGCGGGAAGCTGGTCCGGAAGGAGGTCCTCCATGGGCACCTGGGCCTCGAGCCAGCCGCGCAGGCCGCGGGTCCAGTTGGAGCGCCCGCTCACTTGTGCCGCCGCGGGTACGGCAAGACGACGGCAAGGACGAACACGACGATCATCAGGGCGACCACGGCCAGATCCGACGTCGTGAGGCCTGCGATCTCCCATCCCGGTTCCGCCACCTTCCATCACCCCCGCCGTGCGACTTCCCTCCCCGCGTCCAGCGTCCCTGCTGCTCGCCCGCGGCCGACCCGAGGGTGCCCGGACCCGTTCCAGAGTATTTCCAGGCCCGCGCCGCCCGACCCGGAGTGTTCGCGACTCGACCCATGGGGAAGGTTGCCCCGCTTGTTCGAGGGCCGACCCCGTCCTGTTTGGTGACGGCACCGGCCGGCTGCGTGCCAACGTTGGAAGACAGCCGCGATCGCCTGCCCTTGGCACCTTGACGTCCGGCGGGGCTGGGCATACTGCTCCTGGGTGATTGCCATTCCTACGGATTCTGGTTCAGGTAACCTCGCTAGGGAGATCGCCCAGCTCCGGGAACGGCTCTCCGACCTCTTGGCGGCGCTCGTGCCACCGTCGACTCAGACGCCTTCCCGGATCGGGCGCCTGTTGGCGAGTGACGATCTTCGAGACGAGCCGTGCATTCTCCCCAATGGGTCGGTGGCCCGGGTCCTCTTTCTGGATACCCTGGTTTCGCGCAAGCGCCTTGTAGACGAGGTGCTGCAGCCGCTCTCCACCGACGGGGCAGCCCATGGTCGCCTACCGGCGGCTCAGCCTGCCGGAGACGACCGTGCGATCATCCGCCGCCTCCTCGACGGTCAGGTCGCGGTTGTACTGCCCCAAGGTGGCGCCTACACCGTGCCGGTCCAAGGGCTGGCGGCCCGGGCCGTTGGCGAGCCGAGCACGGACAAGGCCATCATTGGTCCGAAGGAGGGCTTCGTAGAACGCATCTCCACGAACCTGGGCCTCGTTCGCCGCCGCTTGAAGGACCCTCGCCTTCGGGTTCGCACCTACGTTGTCGGCCGTCGTTCACGCACGCGTGTGGCGCTCGTCTATGTGGACGACCTTGCGCCACGACGCCTCGTACGGCGCATCAAGCACGGATTGTCGACCATATCGGTCGACTTCGTACGAACCTCCATGGACATTGGCGAGATCCTCTTTGGCAGGTCCTGGACACCGTTTCCCCTGTCGGAGCAGACCGAACGTGCCGACCGGGTCGCCAACGCCTTGGCGCTGGGGCGCATCGCGTTTCTGATTGACGGATCCCCGTTTGCGCTCTTGGTCCCTGTCACCTTTCTCGAGTTCCAGAAGGATTCCGAAGGCGCTCTCCAGGGACCGCTCGTGGTGGGGTTCGTTCGCGCGCTCCGACTCCTCGGCGTGTTCGCGGCCGTGATGGTACCAGGGCTGTACGTAGCGCTAGTCAGCGTCAACGTCGCTGTGCTTCCTCTCCCTCTCGCCCTCGCCTTGAACACGGCGCGCGTCGCGGTTCCCTACCCGCCGTTGACCGAGACGCTCATCATCCTGCTCATGGTCGACATCCTCGCCGAGGCCACGGTGCAGGCCGCAAGCGCCGTGGGCAACACGCTGGCGATCGTGGGAACGCTGATCATCGGCCAGATGATGGTGCAGGCGCATCTGGTCTCGACGCTGGTGCTGACCGTGACCGCCGTCACCGTCATGGGGTCGTTCATGACCTTGCGCTTCGCCTTCTAGATC
>JAKASY010000392.1 GCA_021817625.1 Bacillota bacterium
GCGCTGCCGGGCAGGGGCGGGCGCGGGCACTGACGGCGTCCCCGCTGCCCGAGCGCATCGCCTTGTCGCGGCCGCGTCGCCGTATATTGGAAGCACCACTGCGCTCTTCGCAGCCAGACCACCAGGGGGGTGCGTCGATGCCCATCCCCGGTCGCGTCGCCGCCTTAGCCGCGGTTCTC
Organism: Bacillota bacterium; assembly: GCA_021817625.1. The sequence continues at coordinate 180 of JAKASY010000392.1, forward strand.
GCCGTCGGCGTCATCGCACCCTGCCCGGGGGCCGGGGTGGCGACCGCTGCATACCGTCCAAACACGCAGGAGACCACGACCCTGGCCAAGGCGCAACAGGTAGCTCCCTTCCTGGTGCGCTATCCAACGCGTGTTCCGGCCGGAGCGTACCTCCGCTTCATCCAGGTGAGCTTCCCGCCGAGCGCCCACGATCCGCGCGGCATCATGGTGAACCTCTACTACGGTCCGAACAGGCACTTCGTCTTGGTCACGGACGTTTGGGGTCACTCAGGCATCATCGGCGGCGGCGTGGACCGCAGCCGCATCGACGGTCGGCCCGCGGCCATACAGGTCCTCAGGCGCAGGGGCGCCTCGACCGTGTACACGATTGCGCTCTACTTTCCGCACTCCACCTGCCTTCTCATGGCGCAGGCGATCCAGATGACCCTTCGGTCCCTCGAGGCGATGGCGGCCAGTGTGCGCGCGTCCTGAACCAAGAGCGTCGGCCCGCCGGCTGGTCGTGGAGGTACGGGGCCCACGGCCGTGGTGCGGACCGGGATACAGCCTCCCGGCGGCGTCGCGGACGGCGAGCATGCCGTGACGGTCCGCCGTCTGAACGACCGCTTTGCGCAGATCGCGCATTCGGCGCCCAGGGCCCAGGAGGCGGCGCCATGACGTGATTGTGCCGGCCACCTGCTGCGGCCGTGGCGGGCGCGCTCGCGAGGCCGAGCGTGGCCGCGGCCCCACCCGGGGCATGGTGCGACCGCGGGCGCCGGCGCTCCGCCATGTGGTGCTGCCTCTCGCTTGAGGCGTGCCGCTACCTTGACCCTGAGGGAGGCACGCGAGCAAAGGCGGCGTCCAGCGCGTCCACCATGCGGTCGAAGGACGCTTCGACATTGAGCGGCATGCCGAAGCCGCCCGACGCCTCGAGCGAGACGAAGCCGTGCAGGGCCGAGCGCAGGATGCGCACGTCGTGCACCGCCTCCTCGCCATGCCGGCCATACCGGGTCAGCACCCGGTACACGACCTCCAGGATGCGTTCGCCGAGCGCCGAGAGCTCTCTGTCGCCCGCGTCGGGCGCGCGGACGACCGCTGCATAGCGTCCGGGGTGGTCGTGGGCGTAGCGTCGGTAGGCTGTGGCGGCGGCATGGAGAGCGCTGCGCCGGTCCGCCTCTGCCGTTGCCGCTTCGAGTGCCTGGCCGAGCTCTCGTAGCGCCTGCGCGGCAAGGTCGCGCCGGACCTGAGGCAGAGAGTCCACGTGCTTGTACAGGCTTGGAACGGCGACACCGAAGCGCTTGGCGATCGCCGCCATGCTGAGGTTGTCGTAGCCGATCTCGTCGACCAGGTCCGCAGCCTTGGCCAACACTACCGCGCGACTGAGGTTAGCCCTGGGCACGGTCTTGTGCCGTCGTGGAGAGGAAGGCGAGCACAGCCGGGCCGACGACCTCGGGAAACTCGGCCTGCGGATAGTGGCCGGCCCCCGGGACCATGAGCACGCGAGCACGCAGGCGGTCGGCCATCCACTCGGCCTCCGCCGCCGGGTCGGGAAAATCCGGGTCGCGGCTGCCCATCACCACCAGGGTCGGCGCCTGCACCTCCCCTAGCCGGGCCTGTGCCGGCGCGTGAGAGGTGCGCGTCGTGGCCACAAACCGGCGCCAGTGATCGGAGCGCCGCAGGCTCAAGCGAATTCTGGCTTGGTGCTCGGGGAGGTCTGCCGGCGGGCGCGCTGGGTACAGCCTTCGGTAGTACGAAACCCACGCCGCCCGGCCCCACGGTCTGAGCAAAGCGAGGCGAAACGCGATCCGGCCAACGAGGCTCGTGGGAGCGTTGCGCACGAAGGGCCCGAGCAGCACCAGAGCGCGGACGAGGGCGGGGTTCTCCGCCGCGGCCCATGCGGCAGGGCCGGCGGACATGGAGTTGCCGACCAGGATGGCTGGCCCGCCGAGGTGCTGGACGAGGGCGAGAAGGTCCGTGCCCGTGGCCACGTCGTCGTAGGACGTGAAGGTCGTGTCGCTGTCGCCGTGGCCGCGCAGGTCCATGACAGCCACCCGGTAGCCGGCTGCTGCCAGCTGCGGCGAAAGGTGTCGGTAGACGGACCGCAGATTACCCATGCCCGGCGCGCAGACGACAAGCGGCCCGTGGCCGCACACGTCGAAGGCGATACGGCCTTCCGGCCGAGCAAGCGAGCTGGACGCCCCGCTGCCGCCTGGGGGCATCGTCCCCACACAAGGCACCTCCGAAAGCTAATGGCATTAGCCAAAGTCACGGTAGCTACGACATTAGCCTTGTCAAGGAGCGTCTCGATGCCGGGCGCCACGGGCGGGGCCACGCGCGGGGTCCGGGACGTCGTCTCCGCGCCATGGCGTGGCGGGACGGGCGGGAAGACGCGGGGCGGGCACCGACGTCACACGTGCGCCCTTCGAGGTGTCGTGGGGGTTAAGGCACAGCGGCACGGATCGCCGGGCCACACGGCCAGGGCAGGAAAGGAGAGCCTAGCGTGCGAGTGTTTGTCGCGGGCGCGAGCGGGGTTCTGGGGGCGCGGCTCGTGCCCCAATTGATCGCGCGGGGACACGAGGTGATCGGCACCTACAGGTCGCACGCCAAGGCGGACGTGCTTCGGTCACTCGGGGCCCAGGCCGTGCCGCTTGACCTCCTCGACCCGACGAGCGTGACGCGGGCCGTCCTGGCCGCGCACCCCGACGCCGTCATACACCAGGCAACTGCCCTGGCGGGCAAGAGCTTTGCGGGCAGCCTCGACAGCGTGTTCGCCGAGACCAACCGCCTGCGCACCGTGGGCACGGACGCCCTGCTCGCCGCGGCCCGCTCGGCCGGCGTGCGTCGGATTGTGGCCCAAAGCTTCGCGCCCTATCGCTACGTGCCCCAGGGTGGCATGGTCAAGGGCGAAGAGGATCCGGTCGACGGCCGGGGATCCAAGGGCACGGAGGTGACGTTCGCGGCCATGGCGCATCTCGATCGGGTGGTCACCGAGGCAGGCGGCATCGCGCTCCGCTACGGCGGCTTCTACGGCGACGCCGACAACGCCCTCGTGGTCGCCGTGCGCAAGCGGATGTATCCCGTCGTTGGAAGCGGCGCCGGCGTCATGTCATTCGTTCACCTCGAGGACGCCGCATCGGCTACGGCGCTCGCCCTCGAGAATGGCCGGCCGGGCATCTACAACGTCGTCGACGACGAGCCCGCGCCGCTGCGGGACTGGCTGCCGGCGCTGGCCGAGGTCCTCCATGCCAAGCCGCCTCGGCATGTGCCCGCGTGGCTTGCGCGCCTCGTGGCCGGGCGGGCCGCGGTCGAGATGGCCATGGCGACCCGGGGCGCCTCGAACGCCAAGGCCAAGCGCGAGCTCGGCTGGAGGCTCCGCTTTCCCAGCTGGCGCCAGGGCTTCCCCGCCGCCTACGGGCAGGCGGATAGCGCGCGAGACAGCCGGGCTGCGGGATGAGCGTGCTCCGACTCCGCCCAGATCGGA
>JAKASY010000393.1 GCA_021817625.1 Bacillota bacterium
GTGAACGTCCCGAACGTCTCCCGGTACCTAAGACCCATGGCACAAAGTCCGTGGGCGAGGTAGCGCTTGCCTTGCTGGGTCCTCGACACCCACACGGCCAGCGCCGTCTCTCGCAGCTCCCGGGGCTCGTACCGGGGCGTGAGCCCCGCCTCTGCCGGGGCACGCGCGCCCTTCGCCTCGTTGCACGACCGGTGCGCTGCGAAGAGGTTTCCCCAGCGGTCCGTCCCACCCTGGGCGCGCGGTCGCCAGTGGTCGATCGTGAGCGGGTCCCCAGGCGTCGCCGGCTTGCCGCAGTAGCAGCACTGCGCCCCGTACGCGGCGACCAGGGCAGCCAAGGTGGAGTCGTGGCCGTAGCGTGGGCCCGGCTGGTACTGCGCTCCCGTCAGGTCCGGGCGCGCGAGGGCCTGGAGGTCAAACGCCCCGACCTCGACCGTCACGTCCGCGATCGGCAGGAACCCGAGCAGAGTGCGCGTCACGCGAAGGATGCCGTTCTTTCGGGCCGTCTGGCACGGCGGGAGCCATGGCGCCAACGTTGGCACCAGATTGTGCACGGCCCCCTTGTGCCGCCGGCACGTGTCGCTGGCGCTTGTGGCGTTGCGGCCACAGGCGTGGCACGTACCCGGACGGCGGTTGCGGAACCGTGCCGGGCGGTAGCCCTTGCGGTAGCGGCGCAGACGCCGGTAGCTTCTGCGCTGGTCCGTGCGCCTCTTGATGTCGTCCGGCAGCTCTGCCTCGACGGAGACGACCACCTGCGGCGGCCGCTTCGCGCGCGCCATCACCACCGAGAGGGCCGCGTGCCTACCGCCGTCGTCGATGCCGAGCAGGAGCGGTACGATCTCACGACCGCTCGGCTCGGCGAGAAGCTGGATGGCGAACACCCGGCCCGTGAGCCAGCGCACGCGTGCCCTGCCCGTGTCGAGGAGGCAGCGCACACGCTCGGGCCTTGCCGGGGTGAGAGGCTGGCCGTCCGGGGCCAGCACCGGTATCCGGCAGGATGCCCGCGCAGCCACGCCCGTCAACTCCTTTCGCGCACCGTAAGGTGCCGCTTCCGGCCAAGGGTCTGGTCGGGGTTAAGGTGCGCCTCGTCCTGCAAGCGACGAGGGTCATCCTCCGGCGCGGTCTCTCGACCTTGCCTTCGGTTCCAGGGTCCGGGACTGGCGCCAACACCCCGGAGTGGTCCTTTACCCCCTGCCGCCCGCTTCCGGTCATCCGCCCGCGTTGCCGCAAACGGTGCCTTCGCGGGAGTGATACAAGCACCAATGAGCCGAGGGGCTACCCCCTGTTCACCGAACTTGTACCGGAGCGATTGGGTGTTGGGGAAACGGGCCTAGGGGCGGACCTCGACCTCGTGCGAGAGCGTGCTCAGGCGGCGGCCTCGCCCGTCCGCCTCGACCACCACGACATCCTCGATGCGGCAGCCGAAGGCGCCGGGGATATAGATGCCCGGCTCGATGGAGAAGGCCATGCCGGGCTCGAGCGGCGTCGCGTCGCCCGCCTGCATGCTCGGAGGCTCGTGGCCCTCGAGGCCGATGCCGTGCCCGGTGCGGTGCACGAAGTACGGGCCGTAGCCCGCCTCCTCGATCACGCGCCGGGCGCCCCGGTCGACGTCCTCGGCGCGCGCCCCCGCCCGCACGGCCGCGAGCCCGGCGTCGCACGCGCGGCGCACCGCGTCGTGCACCTCGGTGTAGCGGCGGTCGGGCGGGCCGACGTGGGCCATGCGCGTGAGGTCGCTCTGGTAGGCCTCGAAGTCGCAGCCGATGTCGAGGAAGACCGCCTCGCCGCGCCCGATGCGGCGCGCGCCGGCGGGGTGGTGGGGCTCGGCGCTGCCCGGCCCCGCCGCGACCAGCATGAAGCGGGCCTCGGCGCCCTCGGCCGCGAACGCCGCGGCCACAGCCTGGGCCACGTCGCTCTCGCGCCGGCCCTCGGCCACGGCGGCGAAGCCTTTTGCCATCGCCCGGTCGGCGATCGCCGCCGAGCGCGCCAGGCGCTCCATCTCCTCGGCGTCCTTGCGGGCGCGCACGGGCGCGACCACGTCACGCGAGAGGTGCGCGGGCGGCCAGCCGTCGACCCCGGCGCGGGCCAGCGCGTCGGCCAGGGCGAGGGCGTGGTCGAGTCGGATGTCGCTTCCGGCCGCCACGCGCCGCCGGCCGCCGTGCACGCCGAGCCCGTCCAGGGCCGCGTCGAGGGCGCGTGCGGGCCCGTCGGCATCCTGCCATGGCACGAGCGTGATCGCGAGGTCGCCCACGTCGTTGCGCAGGCCCGTCTCGTTCAGGGCCGGCACGGCCGACGCGAGCCCCTCCGCCGTGACGAGAAGGAGGGAGAAGCGCTCGTCCGGGTGGGGCGTGGCGCCGATCAGGTAGCGGGTGTCCGGTCCCGGGGCGACGGCCAGGAGGTCGACGCCCAGCTCGGCCATGCGGGCGCGCACGCGCCCAAGGCGGCCCTGCGCGCTCAATCGCCCACCGTCTGGCCCGGCTCGATGGCCACCACCTCGATGCCGCTGCCGGCGAGCGCCGCCCGGAGGTCATCCGGGCGGCCGGTCAGGGGCGGGAAGGTGCCGTAGTGCATGGGCACGACCGCGCTCACGCCGAGCAGGCGCGCGGCCTTGGCCGCCTCGCGCGGACCCATCGTGTAGTGCCCGCCGATCGGCAGGAGCGCGACCGACGGATGGTACATCTCGCCGATCAGGGCCATGTCGCCGAACAGGCCGGTGTCGCCGGCGTGGTACAGGGACTCCCCCTCGGCGTCGCCCAGGTGGAGGACGAATCCCGCCGCCTCGCCGCCGAACACCATGCGGCCGCCGTCGTCCACATAGCCGCTCGAGTGGTCCGCGCCGACCATGGTGACGCGCACGCCGCCGGCCTCCGCGGTGCCGCCCTTGTTCATGCCGACCGCGTGCACGCCCTGGCCGGACAGGTAGACGGAGATCTCGTGCACGCACACCACGGGCGCGCCGGTCGCCCGCGACAGGCTGCCGGCGTCACCCATGTGGTCGTTGTGCGCGTGGCTCACCGTGATGGCGTCCACGTGCTTGAGGTGCACCCGGCCGTCCGCCGGGAACTTGGGGTTGCCCTCGATGAACGGGTCGAGCACCACCGTCTTCCCCTGCGGTGTCACCACCGCGAAGGTCGCGTGCCCGAGCCAGGTGATCCGTGTGCCCTTGGGTAGACGCCCCACCGCGCATCCCTCCCGCCACGTCACTTCGGGCAGGAGTTTGCCTCGGCCGCTCCCGGTTCCTGCCAGGGGACAGCGGCCCGCGCACGCTCGGCTCACGGCCAGGTGCCAACCGCGCAGGCCCCCGTTGATCCCTGGCGGCGCCACGTCCCCTCTGGGTCACGCGCAAGCGCTCGGAAGAGCACTCAGGCGACGAATCGCACGAGCAGGACGAGGACAAGCGCGCAAGCGCCGACTCCGACCGAACGCCACAACGTCATTCGCGGCACGCCGACAAGTCGCGAAACCAGCTAGGCAAGGCCGGCGAAGACCGCAAGCCCGGCCAGTAGCCCGGGCACCACCTGGGTGAAGAGGGAGAGCTGGCCCGAGACTTACAAGTTTCCTGGACACGGTCGGGCATCAAGCCCTCTGCCACGCCCCTACGCGGTTGCCAACAAGCGGCAGAGAATGGTAATCTTCGCCT
>JAKASY010000394.1 GCA_021817625.1 Bacillota bacterium
GCGCAGAGGGCCGGCTCGCCAGAGCCAGCCCACGCTCGCGCACGCCTCGTCCGCTAGGCGCCGCCCGTCGGGGCGCCTCCCAGGGCGTCGAGCGCACCGAGGCCGGTGCCCGCGCCCTCGGTTGCGGAGTGCGACACGGAGGCGGACGCTGCGCCGCTCACGACCGGCACGACGACCGCTCCGGCCGCGCTCGCCGCGAGCTCCACCGCCCGACTCACGCTCGCCGAGGCGTGGCTCCCCTTGGGGGCGTAGAAGTCCACGACGACGCCCGCCACCATCGTGCCGCCCGGCGTCGTCGCCTCCGCCCGGGCCAGGGCCTCCACCGCCTTCGACAGGGACTCGCCGCGCCGCACCACGACCGGCAAGGGCCCGCTGCCCTCGGACAGGGCGGAGAGGACCTCTCCGTCGGCGTTCACGGCCAGCTTCGCCGGGTGGCTGCCGTTGATCTCGACGTACAGCACGGTGCGATTGGCCGCGAGGGTCGACATCACACCGAACGTGACCGCGGCGGCCGCGATCGCGGCGCCGGCCGATCCCAGCCAAGGCGCCGCCCGCCGGAGCGCGGTCGCCTCCGTGGCGACCAGAACGTCGTCTCCCACCCGCCACGCCGGCCGCGCGCGCACGCGCCGGAACTCGCCATCGGGCGACATGAGGGTGGCCCAGCCGCCGCTGACGGCCAGGACCACACCGCGTGCGCTGTCGCGCCTAGGCATCGCTGTCGTCACCTTCATTCCTTGCGCAGGTAGTCGTGCAGGTGCGGGAACTCGCCGCTCGCCATGAGGGCCACGGCGATGATGTACTTGCGCTGGCGCTCGAGCGTCTTACGGCTCACGCTCACGCGCTCCTCCAGGGCTTTCATGGGAAGTTCGTGTCGCGTCACCAGGTGCTCCTTGAGCTCGGGATCCTCGGCCACCATCCTGCCCACCGACATCGCGCTGCGCCGGCTATCCTCGTGGCGCGGGCAGACCCGCACGAGCTCCTCCAGGCTGAGGCCGAACTGGCGCAAGCGTCGCTCGAAGCCGTCGATCTCCTCCCGCCGCGCCGCCGCCTCGCGCTCCTCGCGATCGCGCTCGATCGCCGCCTGGGCCAGGACAGGAACGTAGGCTCGGCCCTCCTCGTCCTCTTCCTCCAGCTCCGAGAGCACGACCTCCGGTCTTCGCTGGCGCCGGTAGTGGTCCACCAGGCGTCGCCGGATGACCTGCTCCGCGAAGCGCACGAAGCCGCGGCCGCGGTCGGGATCGAAGCTGGTGATCGCCTCGTTGAACGCCAGGAGCGCGATCGACGCCTCGTCGTCCTGTCCCTTGCGGATATAGCGTCCGACAGCCCGGGAGGCCATGCGCATGATCAGCGGCTCGTAGCGTGCGATGAGGTCGTCCCGTGCTGTGTCGTCTCCGGCCTGGGCACGTCGGATGAGATCTCGGGGTGCCTCCGAGGGGAGGCCGAAGAGAAATCCCACCGGCGCACCTCACCTTCGTCATTCGATGCCTGCGCCCAGTTTCTAGGGGTCTAAGGGCGCTCCTCCATGCCCACCCCCAGATGCCTTCTGGCCGCCGGGGTCACCTCCCTGCCCCGAGGAGTACGAGACAGGAAACCAATCTGTAGCAGATACGGCTCGCACACGTCCTCGATCGTGTCCGCCTCCTCGCCCAGGGCGGCGGCCAGCGTCTCGAGCCCCACCGGCCCGCCGCCGTGCTGAACGGCGATGAGGCGCAGAAGACGGCGGTCGAAGGCGTCGAGGCCGAGCTCGTCGATGTCGAGCATGACCAGGGCGGCGCGCGCCGTCTCGAGGTCGACGGTGCCGTCGCCGCGCACCTGGGCGTAGTCGCGCACGCGCCGCACAAGGCGGTTGGCGATGCGGGGGGTGCCGCGCGAGCGGCGCGCCACCTCCTCCGCAGCGTCCGGCCGAAGGGCAATGGCGAGGACCCGCGCCGTGCGCCGCACGATCTCCACGAGCTCGCCGCGCTCGTAGAGCTCCAGGCGCAGAAGGAGGCCGAAGCGGTCGCGCAGTGGCGAGGTGAGAAGGCCGCTGCGCGTCGTCGCGCCCACTAGGGTGAACGGCGGCAGCTCGAGGCGAAGGGCGCGCGCGCCGGGCCCGCGCCCGACCACCAGGTCCAGGGCGCCGTCCTCCATCGCCGGGTAGAGGATCTCCTCCACGGGACGGCTCAGGCGGTGGATCTCGTCGACGAACAGCACATCGCGCGGCTGAAGCTGCGTGAGGATGGCGGCCAAGTCCCCCGGCCGCTCGATCGCGGGCCCGGCGGTGATCCGAAGGCCCACCCCCATCTCGCGCGCCACGATCTGCGCCAGGGTGGTCTTGCCCAGACCCGGCGGTCCCTGCAGGAGGACGTGGTCCAGGGCGTCCCCGCGCGCGACGGCGGCGGCGACCGCGATCGCCAGCTGGGCCTTGACGGCCGTCTGGCCGGGAAACTCGCCCAGGCTCTGGGGCCGGAGGGAGGACTCGACGAGATCCTCCTCGAGCAGCCGCGGCGACACGATGCGGTCCTCGTTCACCACGTTCGCCTACGCCCCTTCCACGCGCTCCTCCAGGGTGCGAACGGCGGCGCGCCCGAGCCGTCTCAGCGCTTCGCGCACGAGCGCCTCCGCCTGGTCGACCCCCTCCGCCCTCAGCGCGCCCACGGTCGACCGCACCTCCGCGCCGCCGTAGCCGAGCCCGACCAGCGCGAGCACGGCCGCCGCGGCCTCCCCGTCGTCCTCGGCCAACGCGGCCTCGCCCAGCCGCGCGGGGATCGGCACCTCGTCCGCCGGCAGCCCGGCGGCGGCCCAGTCCTTGAGGTCCAGGGCGATGCGCTGGGCCAGCTTCTTTCCCACCCCCGGCACCGCCAGGAGAGGAGCGGCGTCTCCGGCCGCCAGGGCACGGCGCAGCCGGTCGGGCGGCACGGCCGAGACGGTGGCGAGGGCGAGGCGCGGGCCCACGCCGGCGACCGTGAGCAGGCGATCGAACCCCTCCCGCTCCGCGCCGTCCGCGAAGCCGAGGAGCATGACGCCGTCCTCGCGCACGATATGGCGCGTGAGCACCACCGCCTCCCCGCTCGCGGGCAGCGCGGCCTGGGCGCGCGCGGTGAGCTGCACCTCGAGCCCGAGGCCGCCAATGTCGATCGTCGCGCTGCCGGCGCCGCGCGCGACCACCGGCCCCCGCAGGCGCTCGATCACGGCCGGCCGCCGCCGCGCAGCGCGGCCGGCTGGGCGGCCCGGCCGAGCGCGCACACCGCCAGGGCGAGGGCGTCGGCCGCGTCGTCGGGGCGCGGCCGCGCCTCGAGCCGGAAGAGCAGGCGCACCATCTCCTGCACCTGCGCCTTGTCGGCCCGGCCGTAGCCGACGATCGCGGTCTTCACGGCCGAGGGCGTGAGCTCCTCGATCGGCACTCCCGCCTGGTCGAGGGCCAGGAGCACGACGCCGCGCGCCTGCCCGACCGACACGGCGGACGGCGCGTTCTGGCCGAGGAACAGCCGCTCCACCGCGGCGGCCTCGGGCTGGTAGCGCTCGATCAGCTCGCGCACGCGCTCGTAGATCGTGCGCAGGCGGCGCCCCACCGCCATGCCGGGCGGCGTGGTGATCACGCCATACTCGCGCGCCACCGGACGGCCCAGTGCGCC
>JAKASY010000395.1 GCA_021817625.1 Bacillota bacterium
CCGCCTTCCAGCCGGAGGTAGAGGGCGACGAGGCGGAGCGCATGGCCCAGGCATGGACCGAGCGGACGCTCGAGGGGCCCGACGTGAGGGGCGGCGGCTTCGGCCGCGGCGCCTTCGCGCGGGGCCAGCTCGTGGGCGGCTATACCATGTGGCTTCGGCCGATGCGCCTGGGCGCGGGCTTCGCCCGCACGGCATGTATCGGTGGCGTGGTCACGGATCCCGCTTGGCGTATGCGCGGCGTCGGGCGCGCCATGATGCTCGACGCCGTAGCCGAGGCCCGGCGCCACCGCGCCGCCGTCATCCTCCTGAGCGGCATCGCCGGCTTCTACGTGCCATTCGGCTACGCCGACGTGTGGGACCCGCCCAGCCACCACATCCCCCTGGCCGAGGCCCTTCGCCTGCCGGAGGGACCCCTCGCCGTGCGCCCCGCCCGGCCCGAGGACGCCCCCGCCCTGGACGCCCTCTATCGGCGCCACTACCAGGCGCGCTACACGGGCGCGTTCCGTCGCACCGTCGCCGTGGCCCGCCACCGCGTCCTCACCGGCCGCGAGTTCGGCCGCGGCACCGTGGTCGCCGTGGACGCCCGCGGCCGTGTGCGCGGCTACGCCGCGCTCCCCCGCCGCGACGGCTACCCTGTGCGGGAGGCGGCGGCCGGCGACGCGTTCGCGCTGCGGGCCCTCGTGCGCCACCACGCCTCGCTTCTCGCCCAGGGGACGCCCACGGCCGAGGAGCTGGCCTGGTCGGTGCCAACGCGGGGCCTCACGTTCTCGCTCCTCGCCGACGCCTTCCCCGTGCGCACCGAGGCCCGGCGCGAGGAGGGAGCGGGCTGGATGGCGCGGCCGGGCGACGCGCGCGCCCTGGCGCGGGCGGCAGGCGCGGCCCTGGGCGACGCCGCCGCGGCCGTGGACCTGTGGGTGGACGGCCTGCCGTGCCGCCCCGACGCCCCCGCCAGCGCCGTGCACGCCGAGCTGAGCGGCCAGGTCTTCCTCGCCCTCGCGTTCGGCCACCGCCCCGCGGCCTGGGCTCGCACGCGCCCCGGCCAGCGCCTGCCCGCTGCCGCCGCGGCCGTCCTGGACGAGGCCTTGGTGCGCCACCCGCCCTGGATCGCGGGCGGCGACTGGTTCTAGCCCATGGGAGAGCGCAGATCTCGTGGCGCGGCACAGCCTGTGTCCCATCCGGAGATGTGTCATCGCGCCTATAGTGGGTGGACTCCGACCATACTCGACATGGCAAGCGCAAAGCGCCAGCTCAATCACCACAGTTTCGATGCCTCAGCTCTCGTGGCCGATCGCTATGCTTCCGACAGCCGGCTGGGACCGCGGCAATGGCAAGCGCGGAGCCAGGCTGCGGGCCGAAGACTCCACCGGTCGGCAGTCGGCGTGGGCCCAAGGCCGGAGGCAGGCCGATGAGCGACCTGGCGGTTTATACCTGCCCTGTCCTCGCGCGGGTACCGGGCGAGCCCGCGCACGCTGCGTTCGCGGACCTCGAGAGGGAGGTTCTCCAGGACCTCGCGCAGGCCGGCCGCCCAGGCCTCGTCCGGGTCGTCTCCCCTCTGGCGACGCCGCTCCGCTGGCCGGTGCACGTCGCCGCCGCCGGTGCGCCCAAGCCGACCCTGTCCGTCTGGCGCGACCTCGACGCGGCCTTCGCCTACTCGTACGGCCGCGGCCCGCACCGCGAGGCGCTGCGCCGACGACGCGAGTGGTTCCTCCCGCTCGCGGCGCCCGTCTACGTGCTGTGGTACGTGCCGACGGCAGAGGCGGCGAGCCACGATGAGGCCGTCGCCCGCCTGGAGCTCTTGGCCACGGCCGGGCCGACGCCGGCGGCCTTCGACTTCCGCCATCCCTTCGCCGCCGACGGCATGGTCCTCGACCCGGCGCGCTTCGCCGCCCTGCGCGGCGACGACGGCCAGGCGGAGCGCGCCGGCCGCTCCCGCCCCGAGCCCCTGCCGCTGCGCGACGGCACCGGCCGTTAGGGGCGCAGTCGTCGGAACAGGTCCAGCAGCTGGTCGCGGTAGGTCCGGTCGCCCGCCTCCATGGCCCTGCCTCGCGCCTGCTCCAGCTCCTGGTAGGCTGCCTCGCGCCGCAGGCGGTGGCGAATGAGCTGCGCGAGCGCCTCGTCGTCGGCGATCATGGCCGGGCCGCCGGCCTCCCGATACGCGTCCACGATCCGGCGCGCGGGGCCGAGGTCCGCGCCCCAGCGGCTTCCGAGCTCGCGGGCGGCGCTCGCCACCTCGACCTCGGGCGGACCCATAAAGGCGTCGTCCCAGTCGATGAGGGCGACGATCTCTCCTCCCGCGACGAGCAGGTTGCCGCGATAGAAGTCGCCGTGCAGGGGCTGCACGGCGCGGCCGCGGTGAAACTCCGCAAGCCAGCGGTCGAGGGCGGGGTCCGCGAACGCCGCCGGCTCGTACGCGGCCGCGCCGGCCCAGCGCCAGTCGAGGACCGACACTGCGGGACGGACGGGCACGCGAAGGCGGGCCAGCGCCCGATGGAGCCGCCCGAGGAGCGCCGCCGCCTGCGCGCACTGGGACGCGCTATCGCGATCGAGCCAGGCGCCCTGGACCAACGGCCAGAGGGAGACGGGCCGGCCCTCGACGCGCGCGACGACGGCGCCGGAGCGCGCGGGAATGGGCGCGAGGGCCTGCGCCACCGCGCCGGACGCCCGCGCCGCCAGGCTGTAGCACCACCGCGCCTCCCGGCACGTACGCCAGGGCGGCCCGACGCGCACGACCGTCTGGCCGAGCCGGTAGCAGGCGGCCTCCTCACCACCGGACAGCGGCGCCGGCTCCCCGTCCAGGCGGCGATCCCACGCCGCCGCAATCGCCCGCACCTGGGCGGGCGAGAGGGCTGCGCGGGAGAGCGCCAAGACGTTGAGCCTCCTGTCCACTCGATGGCCCGCCGGCCGCCGCGCGAGCGCGGCCCGGAGCCGGCGCTGCTAGGCCGAGACCGCGGACTCGACGGCGGCCGCCAGCGCCTCCATCAGGAAGCGCGTGCCGCGCTCGCGCTCGGCGGGGTCCTCGTGGCCGTCGAGGAAGGCGCCCTGCTCGGTGAAGCGCAGGCGGGTGCCGCCGTCCGCCGGCGAGAGCTCGATCGTCGTGAGCGAGGCCGAGAGACGCACGTCACCGACGTACATGGCGTAGGCGAACACGATGCGCCGGGCCTCCACGATGTCCATGTACACCGCGTCCATGCGATGCACGGGGCCGCCCGGCGGCTTCACGCGGTTCACCTCCTCGCCGCCGACCCGAAAGTCCATGCGGTTCTCGAGCACCGCCCAGCCCGGCGGGCCGGAGAACCAGGCCTCCTTGGCCTGCGCGCTGGCGAAGGCGGCGAACACCCGCTCGGGGGACGCGTTCAGGCGCCGCTCGATCACGAAGCTCGTGTGGTTCGCGCTCAGGTCCGGCACTTCTCAGCTTCCTTCCGATTCGTCATTGCCACCGGTGGCGCGACCGCCTTCGCACTCGTCCGGCACGCGCTCCCCCAAGTAGGCCTCCAGCCGGTCGAGCCGGCGCTCCCAGAGCGCGCGCCGCCCGGCTACCCATCCCTCGACCGCCTCGAGCGCCTCGGGCTCGAGGCGGCACCGCCGCA
>JAKASY010000003.1 GCA_021817625.1 Bacillota bacterium
GCCGGCCATGGCGGCGGTGGCCGAGCGCCTGCGCACCGAGGGGCATCGGCCCTACGTCATCCCGGGCGGCGGCTCGAACGGGCTCGGTGCCCTGGGCTACGCGCTCTGCGCCATCGAGGTGCGCGAGCAGGCGCAGGCGATGGGCGTGCGCTTCGACGCCGTGGTCGTGGCGAGCGGCGGCGGCGGCACCCAGGCCGGCCTGATCGCCGGCTTCGGCGCGGGCTCCGGCGTGCGCGTCCTCGGCGTGAGCGTCAAGGATCCCGCGGACGCGCAGGTGGCGGCCGTGCGCGACGTCCTTCGCCTGGTGGGCGCTACGCTCGGGCAGGATCTCTCCGCCCTCGAGGACGCCGTCTGGTGCACCGACCGCTTCGTCGGCCCCGGCTACGCGCACCCGACGGACGAGATGCTGGAGGCCGTGGAGCTGACCGCGCGCCTAGAGGGCGTACTCCTCGACCCCGTGTACACGGGCAAGGCGATGGCGGCCCTGATCGGGCTCGCCCGCGACGGGACGTTCGGCCCGGGCCAGAGGGTGCTCTTCCTGCACACGGGCGGGGCGCCGGCGCTCTACGCCCACACGCAGGAGTTCCTGGCGCGCTGGCGGGCCGGCGGCGGCCCGGCAGGCGGGTAGCTCTGAAGCTCAGCACGCGGTCGGGGAGGGGAGCTGCCAGTGAGCGAGTCGGGAGAGGCCTGGTCCGTCGAGGCGCGCATATTGCACGCCGGCCTGGAGCGGAGCGAGGGGGCGCCGCTCGCGCCGCCGCTCGTGCCGACGAGCGCGTTCGTATCGCAGGGGGCGCCCGACCCGGCCCGCGCCTACGGGCGCAGCGGCAGCCCCACCTGGGAGGCCCTCGAGCTGGCCCTGGGCGAGGCAGAGGGGGCGGAGGCGGTCGTGTTCGCCTCCGGCCAGGCCGCCACCATGGCCCTCATGCTCGCCGTCGGCATCGGTCGTCGGCGCATTGTCCTCGCCGACGACGGCTACTACAACGCCCGCGTCCTGGCCGAGCGCCTGCGGCCGGGCGGGGCCGAGGCCGTGGCTGTCGACCTCCTCGACCTCGATGCCGTGGCGCGTGCGCTCGGTCGGGAGGGCGGCCTGCTGTGGGCGGAGACGCCGACGAACCCGCTCCTGCGCGTGGCCGACCTCGAGCGCCTGGCGGAGATCGCCCGCGCCGCGGGCGCGCCGATGGTCGTGGACAACACCGTCGCCACGCCTCTCCTGCAGCGCCCGCTCGAGCACGGCGCCGACGCCTCGCTCTACTCGCTCACCAAGGCCGTGTCGGGCCACTCCGACGTGCTCCTCGGGGCGGTCGTGAGCCGCGACCGCGCGCTCCTCGAGAGCGTGCGCCAGTGGCGGACCCTGGGAGGCGGCATCGCCGGCCCGTTCGAGGCCTGGCTCGGCCTCAGGGGCCTGCGCACCCTGGCCCTGCGCATCGGCCGCCAGAGCGAGAGCGCGCTCACCGTCGCCCGCCACCTCGCGGCCCATCCGGGCGTGCGCGCCGTGCACTACCCGGGCGTCGAGCCGTCCACCCTCGCCGTCGCCACGCGCCAGATGCCCCGGGGCTTCGGCCCGCTCCTCTCGTTCGAGGTCGTGGGCGGCGCCGCGGCTGCGGACCGCGCAGTGGCGGCCGCACGCCTCATCGTGCCGGCCACGAGCTTCGGCGCGG
The DNA here is from genome assembly GCA_021817625.1 of Bacillota bacterium. The sequence continues at coordinate 1,659 of JAKASY010000003.1, forward strand.
TCGAGTCCACTTGGGAGCGGCGCGGGCGCTGGGCGGGAGAGCGGGCGCCCGAGGGCCTCATCCGCCTATCCGTGGGGATCGAGCCGGCGGCGGACCTGATCGCCGACATCGACCAAGGCCTGCGGGCCGCCGGCTGAGCGCCGGCTCCGCGCCGCGCCCAGGCACCGCCACGCCGTGGGCGCCGGCCGCTCCTTCTGGCACCATAGGGACGCAGGCGAGGATGACGGCGGGAGGGGGCGCGCGGTGCGCATCTACACGCGGACCGGCGACGGCGGCGACACGAGCCTGTGGCGCGAAGAGGGCATGCCGCGGCGGGTGGGCAAGGACGACCTGCGCGTGGAGGCGTACGGCAGCGTGGACGAGGCGAACTCGGCCATCGGCCTCGCCAAGGCCCTGCTCGACGCGGGCCTCGGGGCCGAGCGCGCGCTCCTCGAGGAGGTGCAGTCGGCCCTGTTCGCCGTCGGCTCCGAGCTGGCCACGCCCGACCTGACGGAGGCGGGCTACCGCATGGACGACGCGGCGGTGCGCGCGCTCGAGCAGGCGATCGACGGCCTGGAGGCCGGCCTGCCGCGCCTTCGCTCCTTCATCCTGCCGGACGGCGTGCCTGCGGCGGCGGCCCTGCACGTCGCGCGCACGGCCGTGCGCCGCAGCGAGCGCGCCGCGGTGCGCCTCGCGCGCGCGACCGGGGCGGAGGGCCGCCCCAACCCGAGCTCGCTCCGCTACCTGAACCGGCTCTCCGACCTTCTCTTCGTGCTCGCGCGCCACGTGAACGCCCGCGCCGGCGCGGGCGACCGCCCGGTCACGCCCCGGCCGACGGCCGGCGCGTGAGGGAAAGCGCGGAGCCGGCGCCCGCGGGCGGGCGCGCCACGGCGCGGCCGGCGCTCCTCGTGACCACGCTCCTGGTCGCGGCCAACCTGCGCGTCGCCGTGGCTAGCGTGCCGCCCCTGCTCCTGGACATCCGCCACGCCCTGGGCCTGTCCCTGATCGAGGCGGCGCTGCTCACCTCCGCGCCGCTCCTATGCTTCGGCCTCCTCGCCCCGCTCGGCGCGGCGGCGGTGCGCCGCTTCGGCCTGCGGAGCGCCCTCGCCATCGCTCTCGTCGTGCTCACCCTCGGCCTCGCCCTGCGCCTCGGGCCGAGCGTCCCGACCCTGTTCGCCGGCACGGTCCTCGCCGGCGCCGGCGTGGCCATGGCGAACGTGCTGCTGCCGGCGCTCGTCAAGGACGCGTTCGGCGCACGCCTGGGCCTTGCCACGGGGCTGTACACGACGGCCATGGGCCTCGCCGCCGCCCTGGCCGCCGGCCTGAGCGCCCCCCTGGCCGGCCTGAGCGCGCTCGGCTGGCGCCTGGGACTCGGCGTCTGGCTCGTGCCGTGCGCGTGCGCCCTTGCCGCCTGGCTGCGCGTCGGCGCCGCCGCCCCGGCGCTGCCGCCCGCCCGCGCCAAGACGGGCGGGGCGGGGCCGTCCTGGCGCGCCGCCGCCGCCGATCCGGTGGCCGTGGGCCTCACCCTGTTCATGGGGCTGCAGTCCGTTGGCTACTACGCCCTTCTGAGCTGGCTTCCGGCGCTCTTCGAGAGCCACGGGCTCAGCGCCATCCAGGGAGGGCTCTTGCTGTCGGTGCAGGGGCTCGTGGGCATGCCCTTCGGCCTTCTCCTGCCCGCGCTCGTGCACCGGCTGCGCGACGCGCGCCCGCTCGTGGCGGCGGTGAGCGGCCTCACGCTCGTCGGCCTCTTGGGACTCGCGCTGGCGCCCATGCTCTCGCCCCTGCTTTGGGTGGTCGTCGTCGGCGTCGGCCAGGGCGCCACCTTCCCGCTCGCCCTCACGCTCATCGGCCTGCGCAGCCGGGGAGGGGAGGCCACGGCGCTCCTGTCCACGTTCGTGCAGAGCGGTGGCTACGTGCTGGCGACGGTCGGGCCGCTGGCGCTCGCCCTCTTGCGCCAGTGGAGCGGCGGCTGGGCGGTGCCCTTCGGCGCGCTCGCGGCCCTCACCCTCGTGCAGACGGCGGCCGGCGTGGGCGCGGCCCGGCGGCGCTACGCCTTCGGCGCCGAGCTGGGGGACGCCGCAGCGCTCTGACGCGCCGATGACGTGGGCGGGATCCGCCCCGCCACGCTCGAGCCCGCGCCAGCCGCCGCCTTGACCGCGGAAGTTGGCCATGGCTGACTTAGCCTTGGCTAACGACGGCAAAAGGGGTGGCGGTCGTGCTCCCTGTCGAAGACGGCCGTCACCGCCGGACGCCACGCCCCACCCTATCGTGGCTGGCCCTTGCCCTCGCGGCGGTCGGCCCGGGCCTGATGGTCATGCTGGCCGACACCGACGCCGGCAGCATCATCACGGCCGCCCAGTCCGGAGCGCGCTGGGGCTACGCCATGCTCTTGCCCCAGGTCGCCCTCATCCCCGTGCTCTTCCTGGTGCAGGAGATGACCGTGCGCCTCGGTGCCGCGACGGGCAAGGGCCACGGCGAGCTGATCCGCGAGCGCTTCGGCCCGGGCTGGGCGGCGCTCTCGGTCGGGACGCTCTTCCTGTCCGGCGTGGGCGCCCTGGTGACGGAGTTCTCGGGCATCGCCGGCTTCGGGCTCCTCTTCGGCGTGCCCGCGTGGCTGTCCGTGTCGCTCGCGACCGTCCTTCTCGTCGCGCTCGGCCTCAGCGGCAGCTATCGTCGGGTCGAGCGCGTCGGCATCGCGGTGGGCCTCCTGGAGCTCTTTTTCATCCCGGCCGCCGTCATGGCCCATCCCAACGCTGCGTCGCTGGCCGCGGGGCTGGGCAGCCTGCCCATCACGAGCCGCGGCTACGTGTTCCTGGTGGCGGCCAACGTCGGCGCCGTGATCATGCCCTGGATGGTGTTCTACCAGCAGGGCGCGGTCGTCGACAAGGCGCTCCGGGTGCGCCACCTCCCGCACGCACGCTGGGACACCCTCGCGGGTTCGATCCTCACCCAGGTGATCATGATCGCGGTCGTGGTGGCGACCGCTGCCACGCTGGGACAGACGAGCCCGGGCCAGCCGCTCAACTCGGTCGGGGAGATCGCGGACGCGCTCACGCCGTTTATCGGCGCCGTTGGCGCTAGGGCGATCTTCGGCCTGGGCATCCTCGGCGCCAGCTTCGTGGCCGCCCTGGTGGTCTCCATCGCGGGCGCGTACGGGGTGGGCGAGGCCCTCGGCCTGCCGCACAGCCTGAACAGCCGTCCCCGGCAGGCGCCGCTCTTCTACGGCGTGTACACGCTGGCGCACGTCGGCGGCGCCCTGCTGGTCATCCTGAGCATCGGCAGCCTCGTCAACGTCAGCATCGACGTCGAGGTGATGAACGCGATGCTCCTGCCGATCGTGCTGGGCTTCCTGCTCGTGCTGGAGGCGCGCGCGCTACCTAGGCGGTGGCGGATGCACGGGGCGCACCGCTACGCCGTATGGGCCGTGTCCGCCCTGGTCATGGCGTTTGGCCTGTACATGGCTGCCACCATGGTGTGACGCCAGCCCGGCTGCCGTGATCGCCGCCGGTCAAGGCACGAGCCGGGAAGGATACCGGCCGCGCGCTCGTCTGGGGCAGGGGGGCCCGCTGCGTCCTCCTGCGCGCGCTCAAGAGCCTAGCCCCGGTCGGCCGGCGAGGCCGCTGCGGGTCACACCACGCGGCTACCTGGTCGCGATCATGGCATAACAGGCTCGCGCGCAGCGCACGCTCTGCGGTGTCGAAGACCTGCACGGACTGGGGCTCAGACGCATGCCGGATCTCATGGCCGCGCGCATCCAGATGGCGTTCACGCTTGGCTTCCACATGCTCTTCGCCGCGTTTGGCGTCGGCTTTCCCTTGTTCATGAGCGTCGCCGAGGGCCTGGCCCTTCGCGGCGGCGGCGCGCACTACCTGGCCCTTGCCAGGAGCTGGGGGCGGGCCAACGCGGTGCTTTTCGCCATCGGCGCGGTGAGCGGCACGGCCCTCTCCTTCGAGCTGGGCCTTCTGTGGCCCGGATTCATGCGCTACGCCGGCAGCACGATGGGAGCAGGGTTCGTCGCCGAAGGCTTTGCCTTCTTCGTCGAAGCCATCTTCATCGGGCTCTACCTGTACGGCTGGGATCGGCTCTCGCCCAGGGCCCACTGGCTCGCGGGCCTGCCCATCGTGCTGGCGGGCCCGGCATCGGCGGCGCTCGTCGTGTCGGTCGACGCGTGGATGCAGCACCCGAACGGGGCCGCCATGCTGGCCCGAAACCCGACCGCCGCGCACCCGGGCGCCATGCTGTTTGGCAATCCCCACTGGCCGGCCATGGCGGTGCACGCGACGATCGCCTGCTACGCGGCGTGCGCCTTCACCGTGGCGGCCGTCTACGCCTACGGCATGCTGCGTGGCCGGCGCGACGCCCTGCACCGAGGCGCCGTGCGCGTCGCCCTGGTCGTCGGCACCGCCGCCGCGCTGGCCATGCCGTTGACCGGAGACGTGAGCGGCAAGGCCGTCGCCCGCTTCCAGCCCGTGAAGCTTGCGGCCATGGAGTCGCAGTTCCACAGCCAAGAGGCGGCCCCCCTGCGCATCGGCGGGCTGCCCGACCCGGCCCATCGCACCGTGCGCTACGCGCTCGAGATCCCGGGCGGGCTCAGCTGGCTCGCCTACGGCAGCGCCCGCAGCCGCGTGAGCGGGCTCGACGGCGTGCCGACCCGCAACTGGCCCAACGTGACGGTCACCCACATCGCGTTCCAGCTCATGGTGGCCTGCGGCTTCGCGCTGGTCGCGATCGCGCTGTGGTACTGGGCGGTGGCGCTAAAGAGGCGCGCGCGACTGCCTCGCGGGCTCCTTCGCGCCCTGGTGGCGGGATGCCCGGTCGGCCTTCTGGCGCTGGAGACCGGCTGGATCGTCACGGAGGTCGGCCGCCAGCCCTGGATTGTGTACGGGGTTCAGCGCACGAGCGCGGCGATCACGCCCGTGCACGGACTCGCCGGCTTTCTGGCCGCGTTCGTCGTCCTCTATCTCCTCCTCGCCGCCACCGTGGTGTGGCTCTTGCGCAAGGTGGAGCAGGATGCGCCCCGGGCGGCGATGGCCGCGTGACCAGCCACGACCTCGCCACCGCTGTGGGCCTTTTGGCGCTCCTTGTGCTCACGGCGTACCTCATCCTGGGCGGCGCGGATTTCGGCGGTGGCGTCTGGGACCTGCTGGCCCATGGCCCGCGGGCCGACGCACAGCGCAGGGCCATCTCCTCCGCCATGGGCCCGGTGTGGGAGGCCAACCACGTCTGGCTGATCTTCTTCGTCGTCCTCTTGTTCACGGGCTTCCCGCGCGCCTTCTGGGCCCTTACCATCGCTTTGTTCCTGCCGCTTCACCTGGTGCTCTTCGGCATCATCTTGCGCGGCGCCTCGTTCGTCTTCCGTGCCCACGGCAACCTGGGTAGCCCGGTCCGGAGCGCCTGGGGGAGCGTGTTCGGGGCGGGCAGCACGGTGACCATCATCCTGCTCGGGGCCGCGCTGGCCGCGGTCTCGTCGGGCGGCATCCGGGTGACGAGCGGGGCCGTGAGCGCCGACCCCCTCCACTCCTGGCTGAGTCCCTTCGCCGTCGCCACCGGCCTGCTGGCGCTCTTGGTCGCCGCCTACCTCGCCGCCGTCTTCCTTACGCTCGAGACCTCCGGCCCGCTGCGCGAGGACTTTCGCATCCGCGCCATCGCCACCGGCGCCGCCGCCACGGCGGTCGCGCTCCTGGACCTGCCGCTCATGGGGTCTTTCGCGCCGCACCTGTGGCTGCGGTTCTGGCGCCCCTGGGCGGCGCTCGTGCCGGCCGCGGCGATCGTGCTGGCGGCGGGGTCCCTTTTGGCCCTGCTCTCACGACGGTACCGGGCGGCGCGGATCCTCTCGGCCGGAGGCGTGGCCGTCCTCTTGTGGGGCTGGGCCAGCGCCGAGTGGCCGTACCTCATCTATCCGGACTTCACGCTCGGGGACAGCGCCGCGCCGACGCCGGCCCTCGAGCAGACGCTGCTCACGCTGCCGTTCGGCCTGGTCCTGCTCGTACCGTCCCTTTGGCTCCTGCTGCGCGTGTTCAAGGGCAGAAATCCCGCCGCGGAGCGCAGGCCGCGCGAGGCCCGCTGAGCGCTGTGCCACGGCCAGGCAGGGCGGCGCCCATTCGGCGCTCGGCGCACCGGGTCAGTGCCCGCCGGCCAGGCTGCGGCCGGCCTCCCCGGCACTGCCGCCGAGCGGCGCGACGGAGACCATGGCGCCGCTGTCGGGGGTCCACATGGAGCGATGGAGGACGAGCACGAAGGCGGCGCCGGCAATGGCCGCGGCGATCACGCTGCGGTAGAGGAACGCGTAGGCGAGCGCCAGGATGGTCAGCGTCATGACGAAGGGCATGATGGTGGGCGCGGGCATGTGCACCGTGTCGCCCTCCTGGCCGGGTGCGCTCAGCATGCGCCCGTCGCCCGCCTGCTTTTCCACCCACAGCGCGTCGCGCCCGCGCACGAGCGGTATGCGGGCGAAGTTGTACGAGGGCGCGGGCGACGGGATGGACCACTCCAGGGTGCGCGCGTCCCAGGGGTCGGCCTCGGCTAGCTCGCCGGCTAGTAGGGCATGGACCGCGTTCGCCACCACGAGGAGTACGCCGGCGCCGAACACGAAGGCGCCCACGGTCGAGATCTGGTTCCAGGTCGTGAACCCAAGGCCCGGCGCGTACGTGTACACGCGGCGGGGCATGCCGGTGAGCCCGAGGAAGTGCATGGGGAAGAACGTCAGGTTGAAGCCCACGAGGGAAAGCCAGAAGCTCCACCGGCCCAGGCGCTCGCTCATCAGCCGGCCGGTGATCTTGGGAAACCAGTAGTACAGGCCGGCGAACAGGCCGAACACGACGCCGCCGATGAGCGTGTAGTGGAAGTGGGCGACCACGAAGTAGCTGTTGTTGAACTGCAGGTCCGACGGCGCCATGGCGAGCATCACGCCGGTGACGCCGCCGATCGTGAAGCAGAGGATGAACCCGAGCACCCACAGCATGGCCGTCGTCATGCGGATGTGGCCGCCCCACATGGTGGCCAGCCAGTTGAAGACCTTCACGCCGGTCGGCACGGCCACGAGCATGGACGTGAGCGCGAAGATGGAGTTCACCCAGGGCCCGTAGCCGAGCGTGAACATGTGGTGGATCCAGACCATGAACGACAGGAAGCCGATGCCGAGCGTGGCCATGACCATCGTCGCGTAGCCGAAGATCGGCTTGCGCGAGAATACCGCGACGACCTCCGACACGGCGCCGAAGGCCGGCAGGATGACGATGTACACCTCGGGGTGGCCGAACACCCAGAAGAGGTTCGACCACAAAAGCGGCGAGCCGCCGGTAGCCGCGTTGAAGAACTGCGTGCCGAGGAGGCGGTCGAAGGCCAGGAGGAAGAGGTTCGCCGTGAGCGCGGGGAAGGCGAGGAGGATGAGCACCGACGTCACGAGCGTCGTCCAGACGAACATGGGCATGCGCATGAGGCTCATGCCGGGGGCGCGCATGTTGAGGATGGTCACGAGGAAGTTGATCGACGTGAGGAGCGAGCTGATGCCCGTGATCTGCAGCCCGATGGCGTAGAAGTCGATGCCGTGGCCCGGGCTGTAGAGGGCCGAGCCGATGGGCAGGTAGCTGAACCAGCCGGCGTTCGGCGCGCCGCCAAGGAACCAGCTGCTGTTCAAGAACAGGGCGCCCGCGATGAACAGCCACACGCTCAGGGCGTTCAGGCGTGGAAAGGCCACGTCGCGCGCGCCGATCATGAGCGGGATGAGCGCGTTCCAGAAGCCGGTGATGAGCGGCATGGCCATGAGGAAGATCATCGTCGTGCCGTGCATCGTGAAGAGCTGGTCGTACAGGGCGGCGGACAAGAGGCGGCTGTTGGGCTCGAAGAGCTGCAGGCGGATGAGGAGCGCCTCGACGCCGCCGACCGCAAAGAACAGGATCGCCGACGCTATGTATAGCTGGGCGATCCGCTTGTGGTCGACGACCGTGAGCCAGCCCCAGAGGCGTTCGGTCACCGTCGGCTTGCGGGCGGTCGCTGGCGCAATGTCGGGCATGGGCATGGAGGCCTGCACGAAAGCACCCCCGGCGTTGTGGTGGCGAGGAGCAGGAGCGTACGCGACCGATGCTAGGGCGACTCGGCCCAGCCCCCAAGGGTCGTCCGGCCACCGCGGCGGGGGCCGAAAGTCCTGGCCAAGCGGCACTGGCACGCGGCCTTGATTTGTGCTACGCGGCTGTCCCCGCCAAGGCACGCCGCTGCGCTGCCGACGCGTAACGGCTAGGCACCGCAGCCGCCGCGCACGACCGGCAGACCCGAGGCGGCACGCGGCTCCGGCCCTGCCAGCGGCGGTGCGCGGCTATGGCTACCGGCGGGCGCGACAGCACCGGATGATGCGTCCGCACAGCTTGTGGCGCGGGCCGGCCCAGCGGCGCCGCAGCTCGCGCCGCGCAAGCCGCCGCAGCCACGGGCGGCTAGCCGCGGCCGGTCGTGTCGCCCGAGCGCGCGTACGGCACGATCTCATGCCGCTCCGGCGTGAACATGTAGCGGTGCAGCACCACCACGGCCACGAGGGCGGCGGCGGCCATCCCCCACGTCACGCGGTAGACCGCGGCGTAGGCGAACACGGCCATCGCCAGGGCGAGCAACGCGGGTGTCGCGTCGGGGGCGGGCATGAGCACGCCGTCCCGCCCCTTGTGGGGGTCGGGCGCGGGAAGCGGGCGGCCGTTGCCCGAGAGCTTCTCCGTCCAGAGCGCGTCACGCCCGCGCACGAGCGGCAGGGTGTCGAAGTTGTACGACGGCGGCGGCGTGGAGGTGGCCCACTCGAGCGTATGGGCGTCCCACGGGTCGTCGCCGGCCAACGGGCCACGGCGGGCGCTCCAGACCGTGTTCACGAGCCACAGGACGACGCCCGCGCCGAGCACGAGCGAGCCGATCGTCGAGATCTCGTTGAACAGCGTGAGGCCGAGGCCGGCCGGGTAGGTGAAGATGCGCCGCGGCATGCCCATGAGGCCGAGGAAGTGCAGGGGAAAGAACGTGGCGTTGAAGCCTACGAACTGCAGCCAGAAGGCGATTCGCCCGACGGTCTCGTTCATGAGCCGCCCCGTGAGGAGCGGAAACCAGTAGTACCAGCCCGCGAACACCCCGAACACCACGCCGCCGATGATCGTGTAGTGGAAGTGGGCGACGACGAAGTACGTGTCGTTGAACTGCAGGTCGGCCGGGGCCATGGCCAGCATGACGCCGGTGACGCCGCCGATCACGAAGGTCACGATCAGGGCCACGACGTAGTGCATGGCGGTATTGAAGTGGATCCTGCCGCCCCACATCGTGGCCAGCCAGTTGAACACCTTCACGCCGGTGGGCACGGCGATGAGCATCGAGGTGAGGGCAAACATCGCGTTCACCCAGGGTCCGTAGCCGAGCGTGAACATGTGGTGCACCCAGACCATGAAGGACAGGAAGCCGATGGCGATCACGGCCCCCACCATGCTGGCGTAGCCGAACAGGCGCTTGCGCGTGAAGGTCGAGACGATCTCGGAGACGATGCCGAACTCGGGCAGAATGAGGATGTACACCTCCGGGTGGCCGAACACCCAGAAGAGGTTCGCCCACAGGAGCGGCGCGCCGCCGCCGCTCGGGTTGAAGAACTGTGTGCCGATCAGGCGGTCGAACGTGAGCAGGAAGAGGTTCACGGTGAGGGCGGGGAAGGCAAGGACGATGAGGACCGACATCACGAGCGTCGTCCACACGAACATGGGCATGCGCATGAAGCTCATGCCTCGGGTTCGCATGGTGAGGATCGTAGCAATGAAGTTGATGCCGGTCATGAGCGTGCCCGCCCCGCCCAGCTGGAGCCCGAGGGCGTACCAGTCGAGGCCCTGCCCGGGGTTGTAGAGCTTGCTCGAGATGGGCGTGTAGGCGAACCAGCCGGTGTCGGGGCTGCCGCCTAGGAGCCAGCCCGAGTTGAGGACGATGCCACCGGCTATGACAAGCCACAGGCTGAGGGCGTTCAGGCGCGGAAAGGCGACGTCGCGGGCGCCGATCATGAGCGGCATGGCGAGGTTCATCAGGCCGATCAGGATGGGCGTGGCGGCGAAGAAGATCATGGTCGTGCCGTGCATGGTGAAGAGCTGGTTGAACAGGACGGGGCTCACCAGGTGCTCGCCGGGGTGGAACAGCTGCAGGCGGATGACGAGCGCCTCCGCCCCGCCGAGGGCGAAGAACACGATCCCGACGGCGATGTAGATCGCGCCGATGCGCTTGTGGTCGACGACGCCGAGCCACTGCATGATGGAGGCGCCGGCCCGGGGCGGGAGCGATGGCCGCGGCTGGGGCTCGGGAACAGCGCTCAAGCTGGACCTCCTCGCGGGTGTCGAGGCTGAAGCCGGCTCACCCTGAGGCTTCCCAGCCCCTGGCGATCCATGCGGCGCGCCCAGCGCATGGAGCCCGCCACCGGCCGGCGCGGCGCCCTGCCGATGGGCCGCGGCTACCGGCGGCCGGGCCGAACCATACTGAGGGTGATCCCGTGCCCCGGCCGGGCGGTTGCGGCCGGCGTCCACGCAGGCGCAGAGGGTGTGATCGGATGGGCGGGCGGCGATGCTCGGGCCAAAGGACGGCGACGGCCACGCGCTGGGCCGAGGCCCATCCCGTGCTCGACGCCGCCGCGCACGAGCGCCCCGATGCGCTGGGCCGGCTGGGCGAAGGAGGCCGTGCGCGCCCGCTGGCGGCACCGCTGCCGCTTCTGCCGAGGGGCGAGGCGTCGACCGCTTGCGCGGCCAGGCGGCCCGGGCAGCCGGGGTGACGGTTCGCCTTGGCGACCTCCTGGCCGCCGTCCTCCTGGCAGGCGTCCTCTTGGCCGCCGTCGCCTTCGTGGCAGCGAAGTACTCCACGCGCCGTCTGATGCGCTGGGCCGAGCGCCAGCTGGGCAACGCCACGGGGCGCGGTCCGAGCGAGATCGTGTACGCCCTGGCCGCGTTCCCGGTGCGCGACGTGCTGCTCACGGCCCAGCGCGCGGCGCACGGCATGGCGGCGACCGTGGACATGGAGTCCCCGCTGGCCCGCCAGTGGCTGCGCGAGGTGCGCTTCGACCCCGCCACGCTGTCGCCGACCGCCCGACGGGCGCTGCCCGCCGCCCGCCTCGGGGTACGGCTGGGGCCGCGCGCGCAACGGCCGCTTGCGCTCGACTTCCCCGTGATCCTGTCCGGCATGGGCTGGGGGGTCGCGGTCTCGGACGACGTACGCCAGGTGCTCGCCGAGGCGGGCGCCCTGACCGGTGTGGCCGTGAACAGCGGCGAGGGACCCGCCCTGCCGATCGAGCTGGAGACGGCGCCGCGCTGGATCTGGCAATGGGGGCGCAGCTCCTGGCAGGCGGTAGCGACCGCCGTTCCCGCGGGCATGATCGAGCTGCAGGTGGGCCAGGCGTCGGAGGGCGGGACGGCCGTGCACAAGAGCCGGCGCCACCTGCCGCGGGTGATGCGACGGGTCGGCCTGGCGCGCGGTTCGTTGCGGATCCGGGCTGGCCTGCCCATGGCCCTTGCCGACTGGGTGCGAAACGCCAGGGCGTGTGCAGGCGGCGCGCCGGTTGCCGTGAAGCTGCCGGCCAGCCAGCACGTGGAGGCCGATCTCGCCATCCTGGCGGCGGTCGGCGTCGACGTCGTGGTGCTCGACGGCGCCGGCGCCGGCACGGCGGGCAGCCCAGCCGCCCTCGCGGACAACCAGTCGATCCCCACACCGGTGGCCACGGCGCGCGCGCGCCGCTGGCTTGTGCGCCACGGCCTTGGCAACGCGATGAGCCTCGTCGTCTCCGGCCACGTCCACGACGCCGCCGACATCGCCAAGCTCCTGGCCCTCGGCGCTGACGCCATCGCGGTCGGCACAGTGGCGCTGGTCGCCATGAGCCACGGCCAGGCCGCCTCGCCGCTGCCGGAGCATGGCCCGACGAACCTGGTGCTGGCCGCGGGGTCGCACGACGGCCGGCGCTTCGACCGCGACCTCGCGGCCGAGCGTCTCACCAACTGGCTTTGCGCCACGCGTATGGAGCTGGCCATCATCTGCCAGAGCCTGGGTCTTCGAAGCGTGCGCGACCTGCGACCGCACCACCTCGTGGCCGACACGCGGCTGTGCGCCCGCGCGCTCGGGATCGCCTGGTACGGCGAGGCGTCCGGACGGAAGGGTGGCGACCTCGCTGGGCTCGCGGCCGAGGTGACCGCCGCCTCACGCCGTACGGCGCGTCTGTGGGACCGGCTCCTCAAACGCGCCGACGAGGCGCGCCCGGCCGCCCGGCCGCGACGCCGACGGGTGGCCGGCGTGCTGGTGGGGACCCTGCGGCATGGCTAGGCCCTCCACGCCCCACCGCGTCGTCGTGCTGGGCGGCCAATTCGGCGGCCTCACCGTTGCGCACTGGCTCGGCCGGCTGGCGCCGCGCCGCAGGGTGGAGGCGGTTTTGGTGTCGCCCAAGCCCTACGCCGTGTACAAGCCCGACCTGGTGATGAGCGCCCATGCCGATCCGGCCTTCGTGAAAGACACCCGCGCCGACCTCGTGGCGGCGTGCCGGCGCCTCGGCCTACGCCTTGTCATCGACTACGCGCTCGGCATCGACCCGAGTCGGGGCCGGGTGCATCTGGCCCACAACGGGCCGCTCGACTACGACACCCTGTTCTGGGCCACCGGCATGGACTACGAGTGGTCCATGGTGCCGGGCATGGGGCCCGATGCCGGCTTCACCTGCGAGGACTACGCGGCGCGCCATCTGGCCGCACGGCTGCGCGACTTCGATGGCGGCGATGTCGCCCTGATCGCCGGTGCGCTCTACCAGGACCCTGCCGTTCGCCCCGCCCTGTCGTGCTCATGCGAGTGCGCGCTGTTCGAGTGGCTGTTTCTCGCCCGCAGCCATCTTCGGCGCACGGGCGCGCTCGCCCGCACGCGCTTTGTCCTGGCGACGGGCGCCGCGACGACCGCCGAGACGTTCGGGCCGCGGGCGCAGGCGCGCGTGCGCGAATTGCTTCAGGAGGCGCACGTTGAGGTGCTGGAGCGCACGGGGGTGCTCAAGCGCAGCGCGGACGGCCTCCTGCTCGAAGGCCCCGGCGGGCGCCAGCGCCTCAAGCCCGCCCTGTCGGTCTGGATGCCGCCCGCTGCCGGCTCCGCCCTCGCACGGCAGAGCGGGCTCGACGACGGCTGGGGCTGGGTCGCGACGAACGAGTTCATGCAGCACACGGCCTGGCCGAACATCTACGCCGTCGGCGACCTGAACCGCGCGACCCTTCCCAAGCACGGCCACTTCGCCATGGTGCAGGCGCGGGTCGCCGTGCGCCACTGGGCCGCGCAGGTGCTCCGCGCCCGGCCGGGCCCAGGCTTCCGGCCCGCCAGCCTCGGCATCATGAACATGGGGGAAGGCCGTGCCCTCCTGGACTTCACGGACACGCTGTACGGCGGGAGCCGGGAGCTTGTCCTCGAGGGCCGCCTGGCCTACGCCCTGAAGCAGGCGTTCGGCCTTGCCTACCGCTGGGGCCGGGGCGGCATGCCGGTCATGCCCTGATCGCGGAGCCGCCGCAGGCTGGCGCGCAGCGTCGATTCGGCGGCGGCAAGTGGGGCCGCGCAGGACTACGACGACTGCCCGACCGGGCGCGGGCGGCCCAGTCGTCGCAAGGTCGCGAGCGCGAGGGAGGTGCCGTGCAGGGCGACTCCCCAGCCGAGCGCCAGCGGACCGAGATCCTGGATCGCAAGATGCGACAGGACCGGCGCCGAGGGCAGCTGCCAGGCCACGATCAAGACGGCCGCCGTGATCGCCAGCGCGTGCCAGCGCCGTGCGCTCGGGGGAGCGCCGACGGCCGCGCGCGTATTGAGCGAGAGGGAGTAGGCGTGCACGGCGAGGTAGCTCACGAACGCGCCGGTCCATACGGGCAGGATGAGAAGGCTCGGGCGCAGGAACGAAAGGCTCGTGGGGCCGGCCCCGACCATGAGCACCAGCATCGGCCACACCTCGGTCTGCAGCGCCCACGGCCCGATCACAGCTAGGGTGACGACGGTGATGATGGCCAGCGTGGTGAGCTGGAAGGCCGCCGCGCCAAGCGCCCAACGGCGGGCACCGGACCAGGTCGCGCCGCGCGTGTAGGACGCAAGCGTGAGGGCCACGCCGCCGTCGTCGTTCCAGAACAGCCAGGTGCCCGCCACGCCAGCGAGGACGCCCGTGACGGCAGGCGGCCAGGGCGGTCGCAGGGCGGCGGGCGTCGACGCCTGGGCGGCCGTGAGTGCGGCCATGAACGCGAAGCCAGCGAGGCCAAGCAGGAACCATGTGCGGATGTTGCGCGCCAGGGTGTCGAGCGACTGCGAGGCGAGCACCAAGGCGATGCCCGCGAGCAGGAGGCGCAGCGGCCAGGCGGGCGTGGCCGGGAAGAAGAACGTTTGAAGCATGTCTACGAACAGGTCGAGCAGCACCGCCTCGATGGTCACCGCCACCGCGCTCGTGCCGAGCATCCACGGCCACGCCAGGGGTCCCCAAAGGGTTCGCAGGCGTCCGTACATGGCCTTTCCTGTCACGCGCTCGCCCCAGAGAAGTTGGGCCCCAAGGGTAAGGGCGACGAGGACGCCGTCGGTGGCGAGCGCCCAGGCCCAGTCCGCCCCGGCCGAGAGGATGAGGGGCGTCGGCCACACGAACACGCCGCCGGCCACCATGCCGGCCGCCGCACACCAGAAGAACTGGCCGGCGGAGATGCGCGGCGCCGCCTCCTCGCTCACTCGGCCGTGCCCGCGGACGTGACCTCCGCCTGCACTGTGACGCGGGCGTCGATCGGGTACCACACCTCAGCCCCGTGCGGTAGGGCGTACGCCAGGCGGGGCTCGGCCAGAAGGGCCTGGGCCGTATAGCCGAACGGGTCGCAGCGCTCGGCGTTGGCCCAGCGCAGGGCCGCCGTGACGTCGTGAAGCACGTCGCGCGCGACGAGGTCCTGCGCCGTGCGTACGAGCACCGTCTCGTCGCCCAGGCTCTCCTGGCTCGTGAGGGTGCCACGCACGCGCAGGTTGACCGCCACGGCGACGCGGCCGCCGTGCAGGCGCGCTATCGCCCGCGCGGTGTCGCGCACGCGCGTGATGGAGATGCGCCGCCCGCCAACGACGCCGGTGACGACCGCCATGGCGGCCCGGCCCGTGAGGTAGCCCAGGCCGTCCGTGGCGTCCGGCGTCATGACACGGGCTGGCTCCGGCCCTGACCGGTAGACCGCCATGCCGGCCACCACAAGGTTCGAGCCCTTGATGCGCAGCACCAGGGCGCGCGGCACGTCCCCCGGGGTCTGGGAGGAGGCCCACCAGCGCCAGCCCAGGATGCGCCAGTCGAAGCGGTGGCAGCCCTGGCAGTTCACGTAGGTCGTGAGGAAGTAGCGCGGGATGACGTCCTGGCGCGTGACCAGCGTGAGCAGGCGGGAGACGGGGTCCGGGGTGGCGACGACGACGAAGCTGTCGGGCACGTCGCCGAGCTGCACGAGGTCCGCCATCACCGCTCGCACGCGGCTCGAGGGCGTGCCGAGGCCGACGGCGAGGGCCTCGAGGTCGCCCAGGTACAACCGACGGGTGAGCATGTCCTGAACCTTTGCCTGGGCGGTCGACAGATCAGGGGCGCGCACCCGGACGTCGAACACCTGGGCGCTGGGAGAGAGGCCGCCGACGTTGGAGGCGGTGGCCGTGACGTTGGGGAGGACGAACGTCCAATCGAGGTCGGCCCTCGACGCGCCGACCGGGTCGATACCCATGGCCATGATGAGGGCCCGGTCCTCGACGGGCAGGGAGTCGCCGCAGCCCGCGGCGGCGAGCGTAGTCGTCAGGGCGAAGAGCGCGAGCGCCGCGCGCCGGCGGTCAGCGCACCGCACGGCGCAGGCGCGGCACGCGCACGTCGGGGGCAGCTGGCCAGGCGGCGTCGACTGGCAGGGGGCCGCTCAGGCGGTGGCGCAGGACCTTCCAGGGCAGGCGCACGATCGTGTCGCCCCAGTCCCCGAGGCGCAGGGGCTCCCACGGCGCGAAGTAGGGCACGCCGAAGGAGGTCATGGACGTGAGCTCGACCAGGAGGAGCATCGTCACCGCCACGATGCCGAGGATCCCAAGGTACGCGGCCGCGATGAGCATGGCGAAATTCGCCACCCGCCACGTGCCCGTGAGCTCGTACACCGGGGCCGTGTAGAAGGCAAGGGCCGTGAGGGTGATGACGACGATCACCTGGGCACTCACGATGCCGGCGCGGACGACCGCCGTGCCGACGACGATCGCGCCCACGGTGCCGATCGTCGTGCCGAGCACCTTGGGCAGGCGGAACGCCGCCTCACGCAGCGTCTCGAGAACCAGGATCATGACCAGAGA